>NZ_JBLODY010000030.1:0-48520 GCF_047785625.1 Solidesulfovibrio sp. C21 | reverse complement strand
TTTCTGAAGAAAGGGTTCCCCCCAGACCCCCCTCCCAAAGACTTTTAATGGTGATGGGTTGTTAAAATAACTATTCAATATTATTATAAAGTTTAGGAAGGGGAGAGCGCGAGAGGGGAGAACCCTTTTTAAAGGGTTTCCCCTCTCGCATCTTCTTGTTACTTAAATCTTCTATGATCAGCATCACGCGGCGGATGTTCCTGCGCCTTGCGGGGGCGGCGGTGGTGGTAGGGCGTTGGCCCGGCCGGGCGTGGGCCTTTGTGTTGGCGGCCTTTCCCGTGCGCACGGTCGAGATCGAGGATTTCGGCTTCGAGCCGGCCACGGGCATGGTCACCCATGCCGGCGGCGTTGCCGTACTCTATGTCCTGACCGTGGACGGGCTGGTGGAAACGCCCCGGCCGCTTTCCTACGCGGCCCTGCGCGCCCTGCCCCAGGAGTCCCAGACGTCGGATTTCCACTGCGTCGAGGGCTGGGACGTGGATGACCTGCACTGGACCGGCCTGCGCCTGAAGACCCTGGTCGATCTGGCCGAACCGAAACCCGAAGCCCGCTATGTGATCTTCCATTCCCTGGGGCGCACCCGCTCGCGCCCGGGCGGCCTCGACCATTATGTCGAATGCCTGCCCCTGGCCGATCTGCTCGATCCGCGCCTGGAATACCTGCTTGCCCTGTCCCTGGCTGGCGCCCCTCTGCCTTTGGAGCATGGCGCTCCTCTGCGGCTGGTGTGTCCGTACGATTTAGCCTACAAGGGCGCGAAATTTATTACGCGCCTGGAATTCGCCGCCGATCCCGTGGACGGCTGGTGGACGCGGGCCAACGGCATTTACGACAGGATCGCGCCGGTCGAGCCGGTGCGTCTGCGCCGGCCGGATCCGCGCCGGTCCGGGGCGTAAGTGCTGTTAAAAGGGGAAATCGGTATGGGACACGAGGCGGGGCTGGTGGTTGTCTGGACCTCCCGCGACCGGGAGGCGGCGCTCAAAATGGCGCTGCCCCATGCGAGGAAAGCACGGGAAAACGGTCTTTGGCAACGGGTGATCCTGATCGTCTGGGGGCCGTCGGCCAAAATGCTGGCCTGCGACCTTGATTTGCGGGAGGCCGTGGCCGCCTGCCGCCGGGCCGGGGTGGAAACCTTCGCCTGCCGGGAAAGCGTCGCGGATTACGGCCTGGCCGAGCAGTTCCGCCGCTACGGCCTGACCCTCATCGACGCGGACGACTTCCTGGCCGGCTACATGAAGGAAGGCTGGCAGGTGCTGACGGTGTAGGGAAGGGAAGAGACCGGGGGGAAACTTTTCTGAAGAAAAGTTTCCCCCCGGACCCCCTTTCCAAAGACTTATAATAGTTAATGGCTTGTTGTCGGTAACGCGCCAGCAAGACTAAAAAGTTTAGGAAGGGGAGAGCGCGAGAGGGGCTACCGCCCTTTTTAAAGGGTTTCCCCTCTCGCATCGTCTTGCCCGCATCTTCTATGGCCGGCTGCGGCCTGACGCGCGCGGCGGGCGTACGCCATGCGTAACCCGTGCTCCCTCTTGACGTTTCCCTCTCGATGGACGACCTCCAGGAAAGATCGCCCGGCATCGTCGCCTATCGCCGATCCTGGTGGTCAGGCGTCTTTGCGGGGTCTCCGGGGCGTGCCTTTTGGCGGGCGATCCCGGGGGCGGCTTTCGGCGGCCGGACGCAAAACCGCGCCGCCATCATGGCCAACACGGGAGAGCGCCCATGAGCGAGTATCCATACGAAGCGCAATTGATGCTGCGTCTTGTCATTGCGATCTGTTGTGGCTCGATCCTGGGGTACGAGCGGGAACGCCACGGCATAAGCGCCGGCCTGCGCACCAATCTGCTGGTGTGCCTCGGCTCCGCCCTCATGATGGTTATCTCAAAGTATTTCTATTACTTGAATGATGAGGACCCGGGGATCATCCCCCTTGGCCTCGATCCCTCTCGCATCGGCGCGCAGATCGTCTCCGGCGTGGGCTTTCTGGGGGCGGGCGTGATCATCAAGGACCGGGGCGCGATTCGTGGCCTGACCACGGCCGCGACCCTGTGGTTCAACGCCGGTGTCGGCATGGCGCTTGGAGCGGGCATGGTGCTCATCCCGGTTTCCTGCACCCTTCTCGGCGTGGTTTCCCTGACCATCCTCAAGCACCTCCAGAGCCTGATCCGGCGCGAGGTCGTCCGGGTGATCAGCGTCACCTGCCAGGAGACGCGGGAGACCCTCGACAATCTGCTGCATTTTTTTCGCGCCCGCGACCTCGAGGTGGAGAACCTGAGCCTGACCAAGGTCACGGATGGCCTCTCCACCTACTGCTTCACCCTGCGTTGCGACTGGTCCTGCCTGGAGGCCGTCGGCTGCATCCGGGATCTGGCCGGCATCGACTACGTACAGAAGGTCAAGATGCGCTAGGCCCCGCCCTGGTCAGCAGGCCGGGATCACGGCCGCGAGCAGCCGGGTCAGGGTCGCCTCGGCCTTTTGGGCGGTCGCGATGACCGCTTCCAGGGTGGTTTCGGCCATGCAGTCGGGCAGGTTGACGTTGGTCAGGCACGAGATGGCCAGCACTTCCATGCCGGCGTGTCGGGCGGCGATGACTTCGGTCACGGTGGACATGCCCACGGCGTCGGCCCCGAGGAGCTTGAGCATCCGGGTCTCGGACGGCGTCTCCAGGCTCGGGCCGAGCACCCCGGCATAGACCCCGCGTTCCAGCCGGATGCCGAGCGACAGCGCCGTCTTGTCGGCGATTTCCCCGAGGCGCGGCGAGTAGGCCTTGCTCATGTCCGGAAAGCGCGGTCCCGCCGCCTCGTCGTTGGGGCCGACCAGCGGGTTTTTCCCGGTCAGGTTGATGTGGTCGGTGAGGCGCATGAGCCCGCCGGCGTGAAAATGCGGGTCCAGGGCCCCGGCGGCGTTGGTGAGCAGGAGCGTTTTGACGCCGAGCCCGGCGAGCAGCCGCACTCCGGCGGCCACCTCGGCCGGGGCGTAGCCTTCGTAGAGGTGGAGCCGGCCCGAGAGCAGGGCCACCGGCCGGCCGCCGACCGTGCCGTAAGCCAGCTTTCCCGCATGGCTCGGGGCCGTGGAGAAGGGAAAGCCGGGGATATCGGCCGTGGCCATCTCCCGCCTGTCCGCAACCGCCGCGGCAATGCCGCCAAGGCCCGTGCCGGCCACCAGCCCGACCGTGCCCGCCGCGCAGGGGCCGAGGGCGGACAGGACCGCATCCGTACCCTTTGCATGTTTATCATAAACCATATACCTTACTCCCGTTCCCAGACCCACTAGCATGGGGATGGCCGGTCGGAAAGGGGGAGGCCTTTTCCGTCGGTGATGCTTTCCAACGCAAGCGCACAGCGGACGGGGCCATGGATCTCGGAACCTTTCTCGGCCTTGCCTCGGGCATCGCCCTGGTGCTTGGGGCCATCTTCATGGGCGGCACGTTGACGGAATTCGTCAATGGGCCGAGCATCATGATTGTCGTCGGCGGCACGTTGGCTTCCATCTGTGTGGCCTACCCCATGGGCGAAGTCCGGCAGGCCTTCGCGGCCATGATGCAGATTTTTTCCTCGCGTAAGGTCCGCGATGCGGAAGTCGTCAACATGATGGTGCGCATCGCCGAGATCAGCCGCCGCGAGGGGCTCATCGCCCTGGAAAACATCCACACCGAAAACGCCATTCTCAAAAAGGCCTGTCAGCTGATCGCCGACAACGCCGACCCGGCGCTGATCCGCGACACCGTGCGCATCGAGATCGGCTCCATGAAGCGCCGCCATGCCGTGGGCGAGGCCGTGTTCAAGTCGCTGGCCGGCTACGCGCCGTCCTTCGGCATGATCGGCACGCTTATCGGCCTGGTCCAGATGCTCACCCGGTTAAACGACCCCAAGACCCTGGGGCCGGCCATGGCCGTGGCGATTATCACCACGTTTTACGGCTCCATGATGTCCACGCTGTTTTTCCTGCCCGTGGCCGGCAAGCTGCGCTCCCGCACCTTGAACGAAACCCTCCAGCTGGAGATCATTTTCGAGGGCGCCAAGTGCATCCTGGAGAACAACAACCCCAGGCTCGTCTACGAAAAGCTGTCCTCGTTTATTGCCCCACGGGAGCGCCGTTATGAGCGACGATGAGCAAACCGGCCTTGATGACGACGACGAGGAGATCGAGACCTCCAGCCAATGGCTGACCACCCTCTCCGACCTGTCCATGCTCCTCATGACCTTTTTCATCATGCTTTTTTCCATGTCGAGCCTGGACGTGAAGAAGTTCACGGATTCGTTTTCCTCGGTGCGAAACGCGCTCGGCAACAAGAGCAAGGCCGTCGCCTCGGCTCCCATCGCCACGCCCGACATGTCCACCCTGGTCGAGCAGGCCCGCATCCGCCAGCGCATCATCGGCGAACAGCGCCGCGTCTACGACCAGTTCCGCTCCTACGTTTCGACCAAGGGCCTCGACGGCGTGGTGGCCGCCACCCTCGAAGCGGGCAAGATCACCATCGCCTTTCCCGCCGGCGTGCTTTTTCCCAAGGATGGCGTGGACCTGACCGAGCAGGGCAAGGAAAGGCTGCGCACGCTCTACGGCTTTCTCATCAAGACCGCAGGGGAGCGCGTCAATATCCGGGGATTCACCGACAACCAACCGCCCGGGGCGGGGAGCCGTTTCCGCGACAATTGGGAGGTTTCCTCATTGCGGGCCGTTGCCGTCCTGCGCTATATGGTTTCCTTGGGCATGCCCCCCAACCGATTGACAGCCACCGGATTAGCTGATTTAGAACCCCTCTATCCGAACGACACCCCGGAGCATCGGGCGCGCAACCAGCGCGTGGAGTTCGTTTTGGAACGCTGGATCGGCGAGTAGGAGCCCGGCATGGACTTTACGTTCAAGCTGGAAGGCGAGGTCGGCAAGCGCGCCGCTTACAGGGAGCGCGTGCGCGGCCTGTTCGCCCGGTTCGAGGGCGACGAGACCGCCTATGCGGTCCACGACGTCAGCGCCGCGGGTCTGGCCGTGGTCGATGCCGCGGGAGACTTGATACTTGGGCGCAAGGGGCTTTTGAGTCTGGCCATCGGCCCCAAGGCTCTTATTGCCGGACTGCCGGTCACGGTGGCCCGGACCGGGGCGAAGGGGTTGGCCGGATTGGCCTTCGGGGAGCTTTCGTTGCGCCAGGAAGCCTGGCTCGACAAGCTGGTGCTGGAGATTCAAAAGCGGCGCATCGACCTGCGCAAGGCGCGGGAACTGGCCGATAAACTTGAGGATAAAAAGACGGATCGTGCCGACGAATAAACATAAGGTCCTGGTTGCCAACCGGGGCGAGATCGCCATGCGCATCATCCAGGCTTGCGTTTCGCTCGGCCTGGATTTTGTTTGCGTCCATACCAAGGCCGACGAGGCTTCGGGCCATCTGGCCCTGGCCCGGTCCCTGGGCGGCCCCGAGGCCGCCTACCGCATAAGCTCCTACCACGACGCCAACGAGCTTCTGGCCGTTGCCGACCATGCCGGAGCCACCGCCATCCATCCGGGCTACGGCTTTTTCGCCGAGGATTTCCGCTTCGCCCGCCGCGTGTCCGAGCGCTCGCGCCCGCTGGTCTTTATCGGACCCTCCTGGCGCATCATCCGGTCGCTTGGCGACAAGATCAACACCAAGCGTCTGGCCAGAAGCCTGTCCATCCCGACGGTCCCCGGCTCGGACCGCCCGGTCTACGACGAGATGGAGGCCGAGGAGATCGCCGAGACCCTTTTCGCCTTCCAGGCCGAGCAGGGCATCGTCAACTCCGTGGTCCTGGTCAAGGCCTCGGCCGGCGGCGGCGGCATGGGCATCGAGGAAATCTACGACATCGATCAGTTCAAGACCGTCTACCGGCGCGTGCGCAACTATGCCAAGCGCCAGTTTCACGACGAGGGCGTGCTGATCGAGCAGCGCATTTTCGACTTCAACCATCTCGAGGTGCAGATCGTTGGCGACCGCACGGGCAAGGGCATCGTGCACTTCGGCACGCGCAACTGCACCATCCAGTCCACGGGCCGGCAAAAGCGCCTGGAGGTGGCCCCCGGGTTCCGCCCGGGAGAGATCAACTACGCCTTTGACGCGGCCAGGGTCCTCGACGACATCGTGGGCTACTCCCTGGCCATGGCCCGCGAGGTGGGCTACGACAACGTCGGCACCTGGGAGTGGATCGTCTCGCCCACCGGCCAGCCGTTCCTCATGGAGGTCAACACCCGCATCCAGGTGGAAAACGGCGTGTCCGCGGCCATCTCGCGCATCCGGGGCAACGGGGACGTCAACCTCATTGCCGAGCAGATACGCCTTGGCCTGGGCGAGCCTCTGGGCTATGACCAGTCCGACGTGACCTTTGACGGCGTCGGCGTCGAATACCGCATCATCGCCGAGGATCCGGCCAACCGCTTCACGCCCTGGGTCGGCCGCATCGACCAGTTTCTGGCCCCGAGCCTGCCCTGGGCGAAGCTTTACACCCACATCCCCATGGACGCCCCCTACGAGATCCCCACGGACTACGACCCCAACCTGGCCCTGGCCATCGTCTGGGGCAAGGATCTGGCCGAGGCCAAAAAGCGCGGGGTGGCCTATCTCGACGAGTTGACCCTGTCCGGCGAGGACGGCTCCGGAACGGAGCTTAGGTCCAACGTCCGGTTTCTGCGGGACAAGACCGCCACCATCCTGCAATTCTAGCAGCCCGTTCACAAAAACATGCATGTTTTTCGTGGACTTAAACTATAAACTCGGTTCGTTGCGTTACGACAAGACTTTCGGGAATTTGCCGGACGCGGCACGAGCCCCCCGGCCCGCGCGCCGGACCGCCAGCCGCCCATGCCGGAGGTCGGACGCACGCCGGGACGCCTGGGAATACGCCATATGGAAATCGAAAAGCGCGTCGTCGAACTGGCCGATCGCTTAAGCTACATAAAGGACATTTTCGGCGGGCGCGATAACGCCAATATCGCGCTCATGCAGTCCCGCCTCGACGAGCTGGCCGCCAGGGACAAGTCCGCCCCGGGCGAGAAAGCCCAGATGCTGCGCCAGATCGAAGACCTGTTCGCCTTTCTGGAGAAAAAGCTCGACGAAGAGCTTGTCCCCATGGACATGGTGCGCATCGTGCGCCATCCCGCCCGGGTGAGCCTCAAGGACATCCTGGAAAACGTCTACGACAACTACACCGAGATCGGCGGCCAGGACGAATACTCCATCGACCCGAGCATGCTCATCGCCCGGGCCTACATCACCCGGCGCAAGGGCGACAAGGTCATAAACCAGCCCGTCATGGTCATCGGCCAGGAAAAGGGCCACGGCCAGGAATTTCGCAACGGCGGTTCGGTCAAGCCCTGGGGCAACGCCAAGGCCCTGCAGTACATGAAGGTGGCCGAGACCGAGCGCATCCCCATCCACACCTACGTCTTCACCCCCGGGGCCTTTCCGGTGGAGGACTTTCCCGGCGCGGCCCAGCAGATCGCCCGCAACCTCTACGAGATGGCCGGACTGCGGGTGCCCGTGGTGTCGGTCATTTCCGAGGGCGGCTCGGGCGGGGCCGAGGCCATCGGCCTGTCCGACGTGCGCATGATGCTCTCGCGCGGCTACTATTCCGTCATTTCCCCGGAAGGCGCGGCCGCCATCGAGGCCGGCATCCGGCAGGGCCAGCGGGTAAGCCCGGACCTGATCGCCCAGTGCGCCACGAGGCTGAACATCACCGCCGCCGACAACCTGCGCATGGGCTACGTCGACAAGGTCATCGAGGAACCGCCCCTTGGCGCGCGGCCCCATCACTACGACTTCTTCAAGGACCTGCGCCAGGAGGTCATCCAGGCCACGGACCAGATCTTTCTCGGCATTGCCGGCTTCAAGCTCTACCGGGCCCTGGTCGCCTCCAAACGCAAGGCCGACGACGCCGAGGGCATGTTCGTGCGCTGGACCCTCGACGACGCCGCCGCCGACCGGTTGGTGTGGAAGCGCTACTGCAAGTACCGCCGCATGGCCGAGACGGCCTACCGCGACAGCCGCCCCTCCGGCGCGCGCATCGCCTCCCGGGCCCAGAGCGTCTTGTGGTCGGGCTATTCTTTTCTGCGCTACGATTTCGTCGGCAAGTATCTGAAGAATTTTAAAAAGACCGTCGGCGACCTGGAGGCCGAGGCCCGGCTCGTGGCCAGCCGGCTGACCGCGCCCCTGCGCAAGGGTCGCGACAAGAACGCCCCCGTCACCTGCGATCCGGAAAAAAGCCGCATGCTGGTGGAGCTGTCCCAGCCCGAGCAGGGCGCCTGCCTGGAGGACTTCGGCTGGCGCTACGTCAGCCCCAAGGCCGCCGAGGACAAGGCCGTCACCTGCCCCGAGGCCAAGACCTACGGCTGCCCGGACCTCTGGGCCCCGGACCTCTACGGCGACTTCGCCGGCGTGTGCGTCCACTGCGGCCACCACTTTCCCATGGAATACCAGTGGGTGCTCGGCAACGTCTTCGACCCGGAATCGGTGGTGGAGTTCGACGCCGACATCGAGGCCGGCAATCCCCTCGACTACCCGGGCTTCGAGGAAAAAATCGAGGCCGCCAAGAAAAAGACCGGCCGCAAGTCCGCCTGCGTGTCCATCGACGCCAAGATCGACGGCGTGAAGCTGGTGTGCGCCGTGCTTTATTCCGCCTTTCGTGGCGGCTCGGTCGGCGCCGCCGAGGGCGAGAAGTTCATCCGGGCCCTGGCCCGGGCCAGACGACGGCATTATCCGTTTCTGGCCTACGTTCACGGCACGGCCGGCATCCGCATCCAGGAGAGCCTAAACGGCCTGATCCAGATGCCCCGCGTCACCATGGCTGTGCGGCGCTACATCGAAAGCGGCGGCCTCTACGTGGTGCTCTACGACACCAATTCCTACGCCGGCCCAGTGGCGAGCTTCCTCGGCTGCTCACCCTACCAGTTCTCCGTGCGCTCGGCCAACATCGGCTTCGCCGGCCCGGGCGTCATCAAGGAAACCACCGGCATCGACATCCCGCCCGATTACCACCGGGCGCATAACGCCCTGGCCCGGGGCCATATCCAGGGCCTCTGGGACCGACGCGAGATTCGCAAGAATCTCAAGCAGGTGCTCCTCACCATCGGCGGCCGGAATTTGTATTATCGATAGGAAGAGGGGAGGAGGATGATGATGCCTCCGGCGGCCGGGGGGAAACTTTTTGAAAAAAGTTTCCCCCCGGACCCCCCTTCAAAAACTTTTAAAGGGGATATGGGGTCTGGTCCGATCATCTTTGAAGAGAAGACCAGGGGAAGACCGTTCCCGGGTATGAGGCGCGTGGCCTGGGCCGGCGGGGCTGTTCGGGGACGCGAAGGCGTATTCTTCGAATATGCGCCGCGCGCGGCCGTGAACAGCCCCGCCGGCCGACGCCAAAGCCTCTGGAACTGGAAAATGATTTCCCCGCTCCCTGCCTGGGAAAGGGGTATTGTTGCCAGGGCGCCGGGGCCAATGTAACACCGTTCGAAATTCCAAGGTCGCGCCGGAAAAGGCCGACAGGGGAAGCGTGTGATAGACGTCAAAGCCTTGCTGGAAAAGATAAAGGCCTCGCCCTACGAGGAGATCGTGGTCACCGCGCCGCATACGGGCGTGGTCCGTTTCGTCGACATCGACGCCGGGGCCCGGGTGGTGCCCGCCTCGGGAACCTATGGGGAAAAGCCGGGGACGCTTTTGGCCAGGCTCACCCGGGAGCATAACGACAAGCCCATTTACGCCGAGGCCAAAGGGGCTGTCGGCCAGATGCGCCGGGAACTCGAAGGCACCTTCGTCGAGGCCGGGACAGAGCTTGCCGTCATCCGCCACTACCTGTCCAAGGACGAGGTCATCGCCTCCATCCTCCAGCAGGTGCTCTATCTTTTCCGTGCGCCGGAGCGGGCCAAGTATTATTTCATTCCCAGCGTGGACAAGAAGGTCAAGGCTTCGGGGCCGCGTTCGGTAACGGTCAGGGACGGCATGGAGCTTTTCATCGTTTCGCGTATGAAACGGGAAAAGCCGCTGACCTATGAAGGGCCGGAAGGCATCATTTACGCGGTGTATTTTCAGCATGACCGGAACGTGGACCAGGGCGCGCCCCTTGTGGGCGTATGCCCCGAGTCCCAGACAAGCCTCATCCAGGACGTGGTCAACCGGGTTCGCACGGACTGGGAGGAAAGGGAGTAGCCATGGGAAAGTACCTGCAGATCCGCGTTACGGCGACGACCTATGACGAGGCGGCGGCCGAGGATCGCTACGGCAGGCTGTATGCCCTGGCTTGGCCCGTGGCCGCCACGCCGGCCGCGGAGCCTCGGGGCCTTTTGGAACTGACCCAGGCTCTGGACGACAAGGTGCGTCTGGGCGATCTGCCCGGTGGCGATCGTCAGGCGCTTTTGCCCGGTGTGGAAAAGGCCATGGCCCTCAAGCAGTCCCTGGAAGCGGCCCTTGGCGACCGCGATCCCAAGAGCGCGGACAGCCTGAGCTACGCCCTGGAAGACGCCCTGGGTGAGCTGGAAAAGCTCGCTCCCAAACCGTAATCATTTTTTGAAAGACGCGCTTCGGCGCGGGCGCAGGAGGCAGAATATGGCCGGCAGCATCAACAAGGTCATTTTAGTCGGCCGGCTCGGGCAGGACCCCAAGCTGACCTATTTGCCCTCGGGCAGTCCGGTGGCCAATTTTTCCGTGGCCACGGACGAATCCTACAAGGACCGCGAAGGCAACAAGGTCGAGCGCACGGAATGGCACCGGGTGGCCGTTTTTGGCCGTTCGGCGGAATTTTGCGGCAACTACCTTTCCAAGGGCCGGCTGGTCTATATCGAGGGGACGTTGCGTACCCGCAGCTGGGACGACCAGCAGGGCCAGAAGCGCTACACCACCGAGGTGGTGGTGACCGGGCCGGGGCACACCGTGCAGGGGCTTGATTCGCGCGGCGGCATGGCGGCGGATGCGCCCATGGGCGAGGAAGGGGTCGCGCCCCAGCAGGGCGGCCGGCGGTCCTATCAGGGCGGCGGCCAGCAAGGCGGTTACGGTGGCCCGGCCGGCGGCCAGCAGGGCGGCACGCCCCGCCAGCAGCAGCCGCGCCAGCAGGACGAAGACCTTGGCCCGGCCTTCCCCTCCGAAGCCTCGGGCATGGACGACGTGCCTTTTTAAGAGAGAAGAAAATGCGAGAGGGGAAACCCTTTAAAAAGGGTTCTCCCCTCTCGCGCTCTCCCTTTCCTAAATTTCCCCAAGGGTGCCGCGTCGGAGCGTGCTTCCTTATATCATGCGCCCCGGTTCCGGGGCGTTTTTGCGTCAGACCAGGATATCCAGGGACGCGGTCGTCGGCGGCGTCTGGGCGGGAGCTTGCGTGGTTTGGCTTGCGGTGGTGCCGCCTTGTGCTGCGGCGGCTGCGGCCTGTGCGATCTCCTCGGTGGCGGATGCGGAAGCGGTTGCGTTTTGCTGGTTGGCGCCTTCCCCGGCGGCGGTGGCCGCTTCGGCCGCGGTTGCGGCCTGCTGTCCGCCGTTCTCTCCGGTATCGCCTGTCGCGGTGGCATCCTGCCCGGTCGACGCGGTCTGATCGGTCGTCGACGTGGCCGCATCGGTCGAAGCGTTCGTGCCTGTGGTCTCGGACGTGTCGGCCTGGCTGGCGTCCTTGGGCTGGGTCGCCTCTTCGGCCCGCTTTTCGATGTCGTCCTTGAGGTCGTCCAGGTTGTCGGCTGATCGGTCCATGTATTCGTCGTTGGTCACCTGCTTGACGCCGTCTTTCACTTTATGCTGCATGAGGGTCGCGACGACGTATGTCGAGTCGTGGCTGGAAACATGCATTTTGGTGTTAAGGAGTGCGGCTTGCCCCTTGAGGCTGTCAAGCAAGGTCCCCATCTTGTCGCCGAAGCTCATATCCGTTTGAAGATTCGTGATCGTCGCCGCGACATATTTTGATGGGCCGGAGTCCGCGTGCACAAAATTATTGCCCAGCAGATCGGAAGCGCCCCCGGCCGTTGTTCCCATGGCGCGCTGGTAGGTGCGGCTGTCGTTGGTCGGGGATGCACTCGCATCGGCCTGTTGCGTTCCGGTCGTGGGCGTTTTTTGCGATACGGCAAACCCCGCCGTGAAGGACGATGTCGCGCTCCCGATCTCCATGTCCGGCCTCCCGCGTTCGGTATCATATTGCCTATCGGCGGGAGGCGCGAAAAACTCTAGGTCTGATCTCTTCTTCGATGGGACCGCATCCCCCTATTATTTGCGCAACAGCCGCAGTCCGTTGCCGATGACGATCAGACTCGTGCCCATGTCGGCAAAAACGGCCAACAGCATGGAGCCGTAGCCCGCGACCGTAAGCGCCAGCACCAGCCCTTTGAGCCCAAGGGCCAGGGCGATATTTTGCCGCAACACGCCGACCGTATCCCGCGACAGCCGGATAAAGGCGGCGAGCTTTCGCGGGTCGTCGTCCATGATGGCCACGTCCGCCGTCTCGATGGCCGCGTCGGTACCGGCCGCGCCCATGGCGAAGCCGATGTCCGCCGCCGCCAGCGCCGGGGCGTCGTTGATGCCGTCGCCGACCATGCCGACCAGTCCCTTGCCGCGAAGCTCCCGGCGAAGCGCCGCGATGGCCTCGGCCTTGTCCTTCGGCATCCGGTCGCCGTAGGCCTCGTCGATGCCCGTTTCCCGGGCGATGGCCTTGGCCGTGTGCGTGTTGTCCCCGGATAAAAGCACGGTGGAAACGCCGAGGGCGTGGAGTTCGGCCACGGCGTCGCGGCTGTGGGGCCGCACCGCGTCGGCGGCGGCGAAAAGGGCCAGCACCCCGTCCGCGTCGGCCAGGAGCACGGTGGTCTTGCCCGCGCCTTCGAGCGCGTCCAACCGGGCTTCCAGGGCCGGCGAACACAGCTCCAGCTTTTCGATCAACCGGTGGTTGCCGAGGTGAAAGACGCGGCCGTCCACGGTGCCGCGCACGCCAAGGCCGGGCAGGGCGGTGAAATCCGCGACATGGCGCGGCACGATCCCGTCCCCGGCCGCCGCCGTGGCCACGGCCCGGGACACGGGATGGTCCGAGCGCGCGGCCAGGCTTGCCGCCACGGCCCGGTTGGCGGCCGCCTCGCCGGCGCGGTTTTCGAAGTCCGTCTGGGCCGGCCGGCCGGTGGTCACGGTGCCGGTCTTGTCGAGGCCCAGGGCGCGCAGGGCGTGACCCCGCTCCAGGAACAGCCCGCCCTTGACCAGGATGCCGTGCTTGGCGGCGGCGGCCAGCCCGCTGACCACGGAAACCGGCGTGGAGATGACCAGGGCGCAGGGACAGGCGATGACCAGGATGACCAGTCCCTTGTAAATCCAGTCCACGAACCCGCCGCCCCAAAAAAGCGGCGGCAGCACGGCCACGGCCACGGCCACGGCAAAGACCGCCGGGGTGTAGACCCTGGCAAACCGATCCACGAAACGCTGGGTGCCGGACTTTTTGCCCGGCGCGGTAACAACCGCCCGGGTGATGCGGGAAAGGGTCGAATCGTCGGCCAGGGCCGTGGTCTCCATCACCAGTTCGCCTTCCTGATTGATGGTGCCGGCGAAAAGGGCCGCGCCCGGTTCTTTCTCCACGGGCAGGCTCTCGCCGGTGATGGGCGACTGGTCGACCGAGGACCGGCCGGCGACCACCTTGCCGTCGAGGGGCACGCGCTCCCCGGGCTGGAGGCGCACCGTCGCGCCGACCGGCACCTCCCGGGCGGGAACCACCGCGAACGCGCCGTCTTCCCGCCGCATGGTCGCCTGCTCCGGGGCCAGGGACAAAAGCGCCGTGACCGCCTGGCTGGCCCGGGCCAGGGAAGCGGATTCCATCTGTTCGGCAATGGCGAAAAGCACCATGACCATGGCCGCTTCCGGGAACTGGCCGAGCAGGACCGCACCGGTCGCGGCGATGCTCATGAGCGCGTTGATGTTGAGTTCCCGGTTTTTAAGCGCCGTGAATCCCTTGCGGTAGATGGGCAGGCCACAGGCCAGGATGGCGGCCAGGGCGCAGGCAAGGGGCAGCCAGGGCCCAAAAAGCCCCAGCCATTCGGTCACCTCCGCCGCCACGGCCACGGCCAGGGCCGCGACCTGGACAGGCGTCACCCACGGTCCGGTCGGCCCGGCGGCAAGGCGCGGCGGCCCCTCGGCCGTGACCGGCACGGCCTCCATGCCCAGCGCCGCGATGGCCGCCACGATGCCGAAGGTGTCCGGCAGGTCGTGGTGCACCGTCAGCTCCCGGGCCAGCAGGTTGAAGCGCATGCCGGCCACGCCGGGCATGGCTCCGAGCGCCTTGCGGATCATGGCTTCTTCCGTGGGGCAGTCCATGGCCTCGATGCGGAAGGTGTCCTTTTGGGCCGTTTTCGGGATATTGTCGTCGCCCGCAGGCGTGCCTGCGGACGTTTGGCAACCCTCGTGGCCGCAGCAGCAGGGCTTGGCAAACGGATCATGATCGGGGGCATGGGCATGTTCATGGTGTGACATCGAAAATCCTCCTTGCGTTGTCCGTCCCCATGACACACCTTGGAGTTGCTCCAGGGTCAAGCCTTTATCCGTATCGGAGGAAAAAAAGCATGCGCATCGGTGAACTGGCCAGACGCACGGGGTGCCGGCCGGATACGGTCCGGTATTACGAGAAGGAAGGGCTGTTGCCGGCGCCGGAACGCTCGGACGGCAACTACCGGCTTTACAACGCCGCCCACCTCGCCCGGCTGTCGTTTATCCGCAACTGCCGGGCGCTGGAAATGAATCTTGACGAAATCCGGGCCCTGCTCGCCCTCACGGACGGCGCCTGCCCGGACTGCGGCGAGGTCAACACGCTGCTCGAAACCCACATCGGCCACATCACCGAGCGCATCACCCGGCTCCAGGCCCTCCAGACGCAACTGCGCGCCCTGCGCCGGCGCTGCACCGGGGCCACGCCCATCGACCAATGCGGCATCATCCGCGAATTGACGGACCCGGCCGGCCCGTCGGTGTGAAACGAAAGGCGATGGCCGCGTTACGGGGGGCGATTGCGGGTCCAGCCGGACCGTGAAGCCCGTGACGGCCTGTTGCGCCGCACCTCCCTCCCTTGCCATTTTCCAAATCGGACCAATAATGCACTATGCTCCCTTGGCCTGTCCGTTATCCCGGCAGGCGCGGGGCGACGCGAGGAGGTGTCCATGTTGCGAATGGCGGTCGGGCACGGCAAGTGCCTGGATGCGGACTGCGCCGCCCGGAGCGCGGTGGAGCCCTGCCGGCAGGGGCTTGGCGGGGCGGCCCCGGTCGGGCTGCTTTTATTCACCGGGGTCGGCTACGACCACGGCGCGATCCTGCGCGTGATCGAGGAGGCCTTTCCGGGCGTGCCCCTTGTCGGCACGACCTCGGCCGGGGAGATGTCCTCCATCGGCGGCATAAGCGACGATTCGGTGCTGCTCGTGGCCTTCGGCGGCGAGGGCATCGGCTGCTCCGTGGGCCTTGTCCGCGACTTCGCCGGCCCGGGTGCCGATGCGGCGGCCCAGGCGCGCGACGCCCTGGAAGCGGCCCGGAGAGACCTCGCCGCGCCTGCCTCCCTGTGCCTGGCTTTTCCGGATGGCGGCCGGGGCGGCGTCCAGGCCTTCGGCCAGGCCCTGGATGCGGCCCTTGGCCCGGAGTGCATGGTTCTTGGCGGCATCTCCGCGCGGCAACTTGCCGACCGGCGGCCCGTGCGCCAGTTTTGCGGCCGCGAGGTGCTCATCCATGCCGCGCCGTTCATGCTTCTGACCGGCGATATTCCCTCGGCCATGCGCCTGTCGCGGGGCTGGCGGCCCGTGGGCGGCCTGTCGCGCGTGACCGGGGTTTCGGGGAGCATCGTCAGCCGTATCGGCGACGACACGGCCCTGGATTTCTACCGCCGCTACCTCGGCCCCCATGCCGAACCGGCCACGGAACTGCCCCTGGCCGTGGCCTGCGAGGTGAAAAAGGATTTTTACCTGCGCGCGCCGGGGTTCTACAGCGAGGACGACGGCAGCATCCAGTTTGTGGCCGGCGTGCCCGAAGGGGCCATGGTCCAGCTGGCCGAGGCCGACCGGCCCGGCATGCTCGCCGACATCCGCGCCAGGAGCCGGGAGCTGGCCGAAGAAGCCAGGGGCGCGTTCACGCCGGCCGGCGCACTGCTTCTTTCCTGCTCCACCCGCAAGGACATCCTCGGCACCAGGGCCGACGAGGAAGTGTCCCAGATGGTCGCCGCGCTGCCGCCGGGCACGCCCGTGGCCGGGTTCTACTGCTTCGGGGAACTCGGCCCCTCGGCCAGGGACCTGCCCCTGCACCTGCACAACGGGTCCCTCGTAAGCCTCGTGCTTGGCGGCGAGGTCGCGGCGTCTCGTCTTGCGCCCATGGATGCCAAGGATCCCTGCCCCACCGGCGAGGCCGAAGCCCTGCGTCGGGAGATCCGCGCCCTGACCCGGGCCCTGGAACGCGCGAACGGCTCCCGGGAACGCCTCGAAGCCCAAAAAGACCGCTCCCAGGCGCTCATGCGGGCCATCAACCAGGAAATCAACGAGGCGCGCCTGGAAATCCAGCGCAAAAACGAACTGCTGCGCCAGGCCCTGGCCCTGGCCGAGGAAGTGCAGCGCAACCTCCTGCCCCAGGCCGCGCCGGGACTGCCCGGTTTCGATATCGCCGGCACCAGCCTCTACAGCGATGAAACCGGCGGCGACTACTACGACTTCATCCACGAACCCAACGAACAAAATGGCAGCTTCGGCGTCATCATCGGCGACGTCACCGGCCACGGCATCGCCGCCGCCCTGCTCATGACCACAGCCCGGGCCTTTCTGCGCATGCGCTCCTTCCAGCCCGGCTCCCTGGCCGCCGTCATCGACGACGTCAACAAGCTCCTGTGCGCCGATCTGGCCGACTCCGGCCGGTTCATGACGCTCTTCTACCTCGCCATCGATATCGAGAAAAAACGCATCCACTGGGTGCGCGCCGGACACGACCCCATCATCCTCTACGACGCCGAAACCGGCCTCGTCCAGGATATCCCCGACAAGGGCGGCCCACCGCTGGGCATCGTCACCGAAGCCCGCTACGCCGAAAACAGCGCCGCGGGCATGAAGCCCGGCCAGGTGGCGTTGCTCGCCACCGACGGCCTCTGGGAAGCCCGCAACCCCGCCGGCGAAATGTTCGGCAAGGACCGCGTGCGCGAACTGCTCAAACAGCACCACGGAGCCCCGGCCGCCGAAATCGTCGACGCCGTCCTGGCCGGGTTGCGCGCATTCCTCGGCGAGGCCCAGCCCGAAGACGACGTCACCCTCGTCGCCATCAAGGTGCTGCCCGAGGTGTAGGCAGGGGAGGCGCTGCCTCCCCGGGGCCCCTCCGGCAGAGGCTCCGCCTCTGCACTCCGCCGGGCGCTGCCCGGACCCGCCGGGAGGCCACGGGCCCCCCGGACCCCCCATCAGGTGTGCTTTGGCGGGTGGGAGTGGGGTTGGCTGGCGGGTAGGCGGAGTGTGAGAAGATGGCGGCGGAATTTGTCGGGACGGTGCATGTCGCTTCGCGACAAGCTCGTCCCAAGCAAATTCCGCCGCCACCACGCCGGTCGCCCCGTTGGGGCGACATTTAGAGACAATTTGATTTTCTTAAAATACGGCGCTTCGCCGCTGGCGTGATTGTTGCCGCAATCGTGTCCGGCGTCGAGGTGCGAAGCGCCTCGTGCCGCCGGGCCGATTGCGGCAACAAGAAAGACACCACCGACCTCACCGACTCGCACTCCCACCGCATCATCCCAACCCGGTAAAGGGAGGTCCGGAGGGCATAAGCCCTCCGGCGGGTCCAGGGCGGAGCCCTGGCGGGGGCCAGGGGCCGCGCCCCTGCCTGCCTGCCCTGCCTTCCTGCTGCCTAAACGCCGCGCACGAACGCCCCGGGCGTGATGCCGAAGGCTTCGCGAAAGGCGGCGATGAAGGCGGAGGTGGAGTCGTAGCCGCATTCGATGGCGGTGGTGGTGACGGATTTGCCGGCTTCGAGCAGGGACAGCGAGGCGAGCAGTCGCGCCCGGCGTCGCCAGTTGCCGAAGGTCAGCCCGGTTTGGCCGACGAAGAGGCGGCCGAGGGTACGTTCGGTCATGCCGGCGGATTTGGCGAAGGCGCTGGCGGTGCGGCTGTCGTCGGGGCTGTCGGTGAGGGCTTGGCAGATGGCGGATAGGCGCTGGTCCCTGGGCCAGGGGAGGCTGAAGTCGGCGACGGGGAGGCTGGCGAGCTGGTCGAGGAGCACGGCCACCAGCCGGCCGTCGGGACCGTGTTCGTCGTAGAGCACGGGCAGGGCGCAGACGGCGAGGATGAGTTCGCGGGCCAGCGGTGTGACGGAGAGCACGAGGCATTGCAGCGGGCGGAAGATGTCCTGGTCCCAGCCGATATAGAGGCCGCGCATTTCGGCGCGGCGCGAGGTGGCGACTTCGTGGGCCATGCCGGGCGGCACCCAGACGGCGCGTTGGGGCGGGGCGACGTGGCTGCCGGTTTCGGTACGCACGAGGAGCACGCCTTCGCCGGCGAAGGAGAGCTGGCCGAAGGGGTGGGCGTGGGCCCGGGACACGGACCCGGCGGGCAGGGATTCGCTGCGCGGGTAGACGGGCCGGGGCAGGGTTTGGAGGGTGGGGGCGATACGTTCCGTGGTCATGTCCGTTTTCAGCTATATATTGTCTTTCTAGCGCGAGACGGCGCGTCTGTCCATGCTTAGGTTTTGGCCAGCCTGGGCCGCGAGGATGCGCGGCGATGGGAGCATGGGCGGAAGACGGCCGCATGGGCCGGGGAGACGGACATGGTTGGAAAGATTCTCGAGAAAATGGCCAAGGATTGGTTTTGGGCGGGCATGGTGCTGGCGGTGGCGCTGGCCACGGTTTTTCCGGAATTCGGATCGATCGGCGGGGCCATGCATGCGGAGCAGGTGTCCAATTGGGGCATCTTCATGATCTTTTTGCTGCATGGCCTGGCGCTTTCCACGGAGCATCTGCGCCGGGGCATGTCGCGCTGGGAGCTGCATCTGTTGGTGCAGGCCATGACCTTTATGGTATTTCCGATTCTGTATTTCCCGTTTCGGGCGCTTTTCGGCGGCTTGATGCCGCCGGGGCTGTTGCTCGGATTTCTCTATCTGTGCGCCCTGCCGTCGACGGTGTCCTCGTCGGTGGCCATGACGGCCATTGCCAGGGGTAACGTGCCGGCGGCGATTTTCAACGCCACCTTGTCGAGCCTGCTCGGCATCGTGCTGACGCCTTCCATCGTGGAGCTGATCGAGGGCGTGCAGGGGACCGGCGGGCTGTCGTTCGGCCATGCCGTGGTCAACATTTCGCTGATGCTGCTATTGCCCTTTGTCCTGGGCCAGGTGTTGCGTCCTTTTTTTGGCAAGCTGGCCTCGCGGCACAAGAAGTTCATCAACACCTTCGACAAGCTGGTGATTGTGGTCCTTGTGTACGGAACCTTTTGCGACTCGGTCAAATCCGGCTTGTGGACGCATACCGGCCTCGAGGTGCTGGTGGTGACCCTTGGCGGCGCGGCGCTTCTTCTGGCCCTGGCCCTGTTCCTGTCGAGCTGGGTCGGCAAGCGGATGGGGATGCCGGTGGAGGATCGGATCACGGCGGTTTTTTGCGGCTCGAAAAAGACCCTGGCTTCGGGCGTGCCCATGGCGCGGCTTATTTTCGGCGCCAATCCGGCCCTGGGCCTGATCGTGCTGCCGATCATGTTCTACCATCCGCTCCAGCTTTTCGTGTGTTCCCTGCTGGCTTCGCGCTATGCCCGTCGCGATGAGATCCCCGCGTCGCCGGTCGGGGCCGCTATGCCCGGCGTGCCGGCCGTGGAAGCGGTGCGCGTGCGTTCCTGATTTGCCCCCCAACCCTCGGTTGCCGCGTTCCTGGTCCCTTATTGGAAGTCCATGACCAGGGGCGCGGCTTGTTTTGCCGGCGCGCCGTCGCGCTCGATGGGCACCGGTGGCGGGCAAGCCGTTCCCTGGGGGATGGACAACACCCGGCCCACGGCCAGGTTTTTCGGGTCGAGTCCCGGGTTGGCCCGGGACAGGTCGCCCAGGGGGATGCCGAAGCGATCGGCGATGGCGGCGGGAAAATCGCCGGGCACGACCACGTAGCGCACACCGAGGGGTTCCTCGTCGGGCAGGGCGGTGGGATCCGGTTTGGCCTCCTGGTCGGGCGTTTGCGGGGCGTCCTCGGCGGGCCGGGGCACGAGGATCACGTCGCCGACCTTGATGCGGCAGGGATCGAGCCCCTTGTTGTGGGTCATGACGGTGGCAAGGGGCACGTGGTAGATTTTGGCGATGCGGGCGGGCGTGTCGCCCGGTCGGGCGACATGGGCGATGTCCGCTGCCCGAACGCCCGAGCAGGCCAGAAGGACGCAGCCGAGGGAAAGCAGCGCGCGCCGGGGCATGGCATTCCTCCCGGTTACTGTGAGATGTAACACCCGCCTGGCGGTTAAGGCCAGACCTAGCAGCCCGGTCGGGATTTGACAATCCGGCCGCGCTTTGGGATAGCCCTGGCGTGCCTTTCCACAGCGATCCGGAGGTGACGCCATGAAATTTCGCACCCTTGTCGCGCCCATGCTGTTTGTCTGTCTGGCCGGAGGGCTCTCCGGCTGCGGCGTCTTGAAGATGTCTTCCTCGTCGGAACCGGCCAAGGATCTGGTCGCTTCCGGCAACGCGGCCTATGATCACAAGGATTACGCCGCCGCCTGTCGCGACCTGTCCCAGGCCGGCGCCGCCGCCGGGCCGACGGGCCTCAGCCGTGCCGGCGACGCCTGCCTGCGTGACGGCCGGCGCAAGGCCGTGGCCGCCTATGAGGCGGCGGCCGCCGCCGCTCCGGGCGACGTGTCGGCCATGGAGGGCCTCGGTATGGCCGCCTTGGCCGATGGTGACCTTACCCGGGCCAGGGACATGCTGCAGGCGGCGGCCAAGGCCGGGGGCAAGGACCCGCGCGCCGCTCTGGCCCTTGGCGACGCCGAGCTGTTATCCGGCCAGTGCGACAAGGCCCTTGCCGCCTATAGGGAGGCGCTGGCCCGCGAGGCGTCCTTTGCCCCGGCCGCCGCGCGTCTCCAGTCGGTCCGGCTGGTCTGCGGCGCGCGCAAGGCTCCCGCCGCGGTCGCCGCGCCGGCCGCGTCCAGGTCCGCCGCACCGCCTTCCTCCGACCTTTCGCCCGCGTCCGGGCCGTCGGCCGGTTCCGCCAAGGAGCCGGGCAAGGCCAAGGCCGCGCCCAAGGTCATCGACTTAAACGATATCTGATCGGCGTTGGAGATGTCGGCGACGGTCCCGCCACGTGTTTTCGGTGGCGGGACCGTCGCGTCAGGATGACAGCAGTCCCGGGCGGAGGGGGGCGTCGTCGGCGGGGAGGCCGCCGCCCTGGTCCGACTGGCCCGTCGGCAGGTCCACCACGAAGACCGTGCCGTGGGGCTCCCGATCCTCGGCCCGGATGACGCCGCCGTAGCGTTCGACGATCTGCTTGCAGATGGCGAGCCCGAGCCCGGTGCCTTTCTTGGTCTGGGCGGTGGTGTCGCCCTGGCGGGTCTGGTAGAATTTATCGAAAATCCGTTCCCGTTCCTGGGCCGGAATGCCCGGTCCGGTATCGGCCACGCTGAATTGCATCCGGCCGTTCGACACCATCCTGGCCGAGAGCGTGACCTCGCCCTCGCCGGTATGGCGGGCGGCGTTGGTGAGCAGGTTGACCAGCACCTGCATGAGCCGGTCCGGGTCCAGGCGCAGCCGGGGCAGGGCTCCCGGAATATCCACCACCAGGGCCAGCCGCTCGTTCTGTTCGTACTCGCCGCCCACGGCGGCCACGGCCGAGCGGATCACGTCGGCCGGGTCGGTATCCTGGTCGTTCCAATTCAGCCGGCCGGATTCGATCTTGGACAGGTCGAGGAAATCGTTGACGAGCCGGGTCAGTCGCGCGCCCTCGGTCTCGATGATGGCCAGATTGTCGGCAATGCGGTTCCCTTTGCGCCGCAGCTTGTCGCTGACTTCGGAAAACGGCATGAAATCCTTGATAAAATCCCGCCGTGTCAGCTTGGCGAAGCCGAGGACCGAGGTCAGGGGCGTGCGCAGGTCGTGGGTGACGGTGGCCAGAAAGCCGGATTTGAGGGCGTCGAGTTCGCGCAGGCGGGTGTTGGCGTCGGCGAGTTCCTCGGCCTGCCGGGCCAGGGTGTCGGTGCGCTCGGTCACCCGGCGCTCCAGGTCGCGGTTGAGGGATTTGAGCCGGGAGAGCGCCATGTTGCGATCCGTGACGTCATTGCACAACGTCAGCATAAGCGGCGGGCACCCCGGCAGATTGAGCGGCGCGCTGGTTGCGGCGAAGAAACGGCCGTCGAGCGGGCTCTGGATTTCCATGCTCACGGCCTGCCCCTTGGCGACCTCCTGGCGCGGGCACCAGGGGCAGGGCTTCTCCCGGCCGTGCAGGGCGACATGGCAGGGCATGGCCACGGGATCGCAGCCCGCGCGCCGCGACAGGGGCGCGTTGGCAAAGACCACATGGCAGGCGTCGTCGCAGGCCAGGATGATGCCCGGAAAGGCGGCCAGAAAAGCGGTATGCCAGGCCTCGTGTCTGCCTGTTGCCAGGGTTTCCTTGTTGTGCTCGTCCAGGATATCGAGCACCGCGCCGATGCCCCGGGCGTCGAGCCCCGGCAGTTGGCTCAGGCCAAGGCCTTCGGGCGGGCAAGCCCCGGCCGGGGCCAGAAAGACCACGTGCCCGGGCAGGCCGGTAAGGCGGGCCAGCAGCCGGGCGGGGACGTCCGACGTTTCCGTCGCCGTAAGGGCGACCACGGCCACGTCGGGCAGGGTGTCCGGGGGAAGGGACAGGGCGGCGGCCCAGGACAGCGCGGCCGCGCGGCGATGCGCGGCGCAAATCCCGGCCGAAAGCTCCCGGGGATCGTGCTCCGGGCTCCCGGCGACAAACAGCCGGCCGCCGGTCATGGCCGGACTCCGGGGCATGGCGCGTGGAACAGGATGGGGCGCGGTCTGCCGCTTCCCGGCGTATGTCCGAAATGTCGTACTGCGATCACGGCAATCGACTCCCTCCGGCGGCCACGAAACATGCGCGACCGGATAGTCAGGACTGCATGAAATAAAGTAGCATATCTGTTTGCGGGGCACAACGTGTCCGCGGGCCCCCCCACCAGGGGGGCTTCCCAAAAGGGGCCGGGGAGGGTAGGGCGCTTTTCCTTTGCCTGATGGAGGAATTTCATGTCCGCATCGACCTTGTTCCCGCTCCTAAAGCGCCTGGTCAAGCGCCTCGGCGTGCGCCATGCCGGCCGTACCGCCGTGGCGGCCGTGGTGACCCAGCTTGTGGTCACGGTCCTCAACCTCCCCCAGGGCTATTGGGCGGTCATCACGGCGGTCATCGTCATGCAGGCCAACATCGGCGGCTCGATCCGGGCTGCCTGGGCCCGTCTGCTCGGCACCGGGGTGGGCGCGGTCATGGGCATCGTGGCCGTGCATGTCGGCGGATCGAGCTGGCCGGCCCTCGGCATGGCGGTCTTTGCCACCCTGATGGTATGCACGGCCGTGCCGTTTTTGCGCGAAAGTTCCCGGGTCGGCGGCATCACGGCGGTCATCGTCCTTCTGGCCGGGCATGGCGACGTGTCCGCCCTGACCCTTGGCCTGGACCGTTTTTTCGAGATAGCGGTCGGCATTATCACGGCCCTGGCCGTTTCCCTGTCGTTTTTTCCTTCCCGGGCCCGCAAGGCGGTGTCCTTCGGGCTGGCCAAGATTTTTCAGGACGAGGCCGCGTTTTTCAGCCTGGTGCTGGAGGGGCTGGTGCGGGACGTCTACAACGACCGGCAGGCGTTCGCGCTCAAGGACCGCATCGTGCGCACCCTCGCCCGTTGCCGGGATCTGCGCCGGGAGGCCAATCTGGAAGGCCGGGGCGGCGAGGCCGCGGCCGCCCAGCTGCTGCTTCTTTTCCGCGCCGAGCATCTGTTCGAGCATATCCTGGCCATGGACCACATCGCCTCCGAATGGCACGGCCAGGGGCTGCAAAGCCAGCTGACCGGGGAACTGGCCGGCTTGCGCCAGTCCGTGGGCGCGGTGCTTTCCGGCTTGGCCGCGCACTTGCGCGGGGACGGCGCGCTTCCCGATCTGGCCGAATTGGATACGTCCGTGGCCGGGGCGCGGGAAAAACTGTCGGCCATGCGCCGGGAGCGGGCTCCGGCGGCCTACGGCCTAAGCGAAGTCATGCATTTTTTCAGCTTCATGCACGGGATGCTGGCCTGCGCCGCCGAGACGGGCGAGATCGTGGGCCGGCTGCGCACCGTGGAGCGGGAATAGGGCCGCATTGCCCCCCCGGCGCGGTGCTGCTACCGTGCCTGCGGTCGCAACGCCCATTCGGATCGGAGGCTCGAAAGCATCCATGCAGGCTTGGCAATTGCTGGCCGCCGCCCGCAGTGTCCGTCTTCGCGGTCACGCTCCCGCAACCGAGACCGCAGCCGGCGGCTATCGTTCGGCCTTTCGCGGCGCGGGCCTGGAATTCGAGGAATTCCGGGAATACGCCCCGGGCGACGACGCCGCGTCCATCGACTGGAAGGTCACGGCCCGCCTGGGCCGCCCCTTTGTGAAGCGCTACCGGGAGGAACGCGCGCGCACGGTCATGCTGGCCGTGGACGCGAGCCCTTCCATGCGTGTGGCCGCGGGCGGCTCCTCCCCGTTTTTTACCGCCGCCCTGGCCGCCGTCACCCTGGCCGTCAGCGCCGCCGACAGCCGCGACCGGGTGGGGCTGGTCATCTTTTCCGACCGGGTGGAGGCGTTCGTGCCGCCGGGCAAGGGACGGGGACAGCCCCATGCCGTGGCCGCCGCCCTGGCCGAGGTAGCCCCGGTTGGCGGGCGCACCGATCCCCGGCCGGCCCTGGACCTGCTGGCCGCCGTCATGCGCCGCCGGTGCCTGCTGTTCGTTTTTTCCGACTGTCTCGGCGCGGCGTTTGCCCCTGTGCTGGGGCCGTTCGCCGCCCGCCACGAGGTGACGCTCGGGCTTTTGCGCGGGCGGGAGGCGGCCGCGTTGCCGCCCTACGGCTTGCTCCGTCTGACCGATGTGGAAACCGGCCGGCGCGCGGTCCTCGACTGCGGCAAGGCCCGGGTCCGGGATCGGTATGCACGCGCCGTGCGGCAGCGCGACGCCGCACAGCGCGCCGCCCTGGCCGCCGCCGGCGTCGGCCTGCTGGAGCTGGCCGTGGGGGATGCGCCAGGGCCAACCCTGGACGCCTATTTCCGCCGCCGGGCGCGCCCCGGAGCCCTCCGGGGATAAGAGGCCCGGCCGCCATGGACGACATCCGCGACATCAAGGGGCCGGTTGCGCTCCCGGGCGGGCTGTCCGGCCTGGGACTGGCCGCAACCCTTGCCCTTTTGGCCCTTTTGGGGCTGGCCGTGTGGCGCTGGCGGCGGGAAAGACGCCTGCCGGGCCGTCGCGTCCTGGCCGGGATTCGCGCCCGGCTTGCCGCGCTCGAGTCCGAGGCGGCCGGCCTGGACGACCGGGACTATTACTACCGGCTGGCCGAACTGGCCCGGGAGGCCCTGGCCGTGCGGTTTTCCTTTCCCGCCACGGCCATGACCACGGCCGAAATCGTCCCGCATCTGGCCGCCTTGCCCGAGGCCGAGCGCAATGCCCTGGCCGCGCTTTTGACGCGGGCCGACGGGGCGCGCTACGCCGGCCGGGAGGTCGCGGGCGTGGACCGGCGCGACGACGCCCTGGTCGTTGCCCGGCTGGCCGGGAGGCGCGGGACATGCTGACCCTGGCCCGGCCCGAGGCGCTGGCGCTCGCCGCCCTCCTTCCCCTGGCCTTTGTTCCACGTCTTGTGTCGCGTCGCGGCTCGCTTGGCATGGCCGATGTCGGTCCGGCCCTGGCCGCCGGCAGACCGCCGCTTACGGCCGCATTCCCCATGACCTGCCGCCTGTTGGCTTTGGGTTGCGTGATTCTGGCCCTGGCCGGACCGCGTCTCGTGACCGAAACGTCCGTCTACCGGGGGCGCGGGGTGGACATCATGCTGGCGGTGGATCTCTCGGAATCCATGGCCGCGCTGGACATGCCCCTTCCCGACCGCACGGTCAGCCGGCTCGAGGCCGTGGCCCAGGCGGCGGCCCGCTTTGCCGCCGACCGGCCCGGGGACCGCATCGGTCTGGTCGCCTTCGGCTCGCGGGCCTATGTCGTGCTGCCCCCCACCGACGACCGCGCCGCGCTCACCCAGGCCCTTGCCCGGATGGCGGTCGGCGCGGCCGGCCGGCGCACGGCCATGGGCGATGCCGTGGGGCTGGCCGTCAAGCAGCTTGCCGGCGCGCCGGGGCTGGCCAAACTGGTGGTGGTTTTCGGCGACGGCCTGTCCAATGCCGGGGAGGTGCGTCCGGCCGATGCCGCCAGAGCGGCCGCCGCGCGCGGCATTGCGGTCTTCACCGTCGGTGTCGGCGGCAACGGCCCGGCCCCTTTTCTGGTCAACCATCCCCTGCTCGGTCAGGAAATCGTGCGCGAAAACGCCGCCGTGGACACCGCCGCTTTGACTGAGCTGGCCACGCTCTCGGGCGGGGCGTTTTTCCGGGCCGAGGACGCACCCGCCCTGGCCCAGGCGGTCGCCGCCGTGTCCAAGCGGACGGCCAGCGACATGAAGCCCGTGCCCACGGCCGAAAAGACGCCTTTCGCCCCCCTGGCGGCGGCCTTGGCCATCTGCCTGCTCACCCTTTCCCGCGGCCTGTCCGCGACGCGCTTTTTGAGGCTGCCATGACCTTTGCCAGACCGGAATTCCTGGCGCTTTTGGCCGCCGTGCCGGTATGCGCGTCTTTCCTGTGGCTGGCCGGGGCCAGACGCCGCGCCCTGGCCGCCTTTTTCCCGGGCGTTTCCCGGTATGGCCGGCTTCGCGGCGTCAAGGCCGTCCTCTTTCTGGCCGGGCTGGCCCTGCTGGCCCTTGGCGCGGCCGGGCCGCAAGCGGGACATGTCGCCGCCGTTGTCGCGCCGCCGGCTCCGTTGCGGCTGATGGTCGCCGTGGACTGCTCGCGCAGCATGCTGGCTCGCGATGTGGCCCCGGATCGCTTGTCCGCGGCCAAGGGGCTCGTGCGCGCGGTGTTGGCCGGGCTGCCCCATGTGGCCGCCGGGGTGGTCGGGTTTTCCGGCCGGGCCTGGCTGGCCTGTCCGGTCACGGCCGACCGGCCGGCCCTGGCCCTTTTTCTCGACGCCCTGTCCCCGGCCGAGGCCCCGCTCGGCGGCACCTCCGTGGCCGCCGCCCTGGAAGCCTGCCGTCTGGCCCTGGCCGGAGCCGGGTCCGGGGCCATCCTGGTCGTCTCCGATGGCGAGGACACCGTGCCCGTGCGCGATGCGGCCGGCGCGCGGCCGGGCGATCCGCCCGTTTTCACCGTGGCCGTGGGCGGGGCCACGCCGGTTGCCGTGCCGCTGCCTCCCGAAGCGGGCGGCGGCGTGCTGCGCGACGGGGAGGGCCGGCCGGTGCTGGTCGGGGTGGACGCGGCCGGTCTGGCCGGGCTGGCCCGGGACGCGGGAGGACGCTCTTTCCGTCTGGCCCCGGATGCGCCTTCGCCGGCAGGGGGAATCGTCGCCGCCCTGGCCGCCCTGGCCGCTTCCAAGGGGCATGCGGCCGCGACCGTGGACGCCCCGGCGGACCGGTCGGCGCTGTGCTACGCGGCCGGGCTGGCGCTGTTGCTGCTCGACCTGTTCCTCGTACCGGTCGGCAAGGGCTTGGCCGTCGCCATTCTGGCCGTGGCCACCCTGGGCGCGACCGCTGCCCCGGCCCGGGCCGGTGATCCAGCCGGCAAGGACGTGTCGCGCGGCATCGCGGCCTTTGAGGCCGACGACGCGGCCATGGCCCTGGAAGCCTTTCTGGCCGCCCGGGTCTGGCGGCCGGACAGCCCGGAGATTCTCTACGACATCGGCACGGCCTATTACCGCCTGGGCCGCTTTGACGAGGCCGGCCGGATGTTCGCCCGCGCGGCGGCCGCCGCTTCCCCGGCGCTTCAGGCCAGGGCGCTTTACAACCAGGGCAACGCCGCCTGCCGTCAGGGCGACGCCGATGGCGCGGCCAGGCTCTACGCCGCGTCCCTGGCCGTGGACCCGTCCGACGCCGAGGCCAGGGCCAACCTGGAGCGGCTGCGCAGCGGGGACAATCCCTGCCGCAAGGCCGGCAAGGACGCCGGAGAATCCGGCTCCAAGCCCGGCCGGACGCCGGATGCGGCCGCCGGCGGCGAGGGCAGGGCCGATGCCCCGGGCAAGGCTCCGGCTCCCGTGGGGGCCGACGACGGCAGCGGCAAGCGGGACGGTCCGGACGGGCCGGCCGCGTCTGCCGATGCGCCGCCCCGGGCCGGAAGACAAGGGCCGGCGGACCTGCCCCTGTCCGGCGCGTCCGGCCAAAAAGCCGGGGAAAAGCAGGCCCGCTCGGCCGGCAAGATCGGGGACCCGATCCTCGACCGCGTGCCCGACCTGACCGGGCTGCCAACGCCTCCGCGCTACGGCCGCCCGAGCGTGGCCAAGGACTGGTGATGCGCCTTCTCGCGCTTTTCTGCACCGCGCTTGTTTTGGCCGGACGCCTGGCCTTTGCCGGGCCGCCCGGTCCGGCGGCCATGCCGGTAAGCGAGCCTGTGGCCGAACTCGAGCCCCGGGACATCTATCTGGGCCAGAGCCTGATGCTGCGCGTGTACATCCCGGGCGAGGCCACGGCGGTCATCACCGTGCCCCGGCTTGCCGACTGGACGGTGGTGCCGCGCGGCCGGGTGCATGGCCTGCGTGGACCGGGGACCGGCGATCCGGTCACGGCCTACCGGTTCGAGCTGATCCCGGTGCGGGCCGGCCGGCTGGCCGTGCCGGCGCTGACCGTGGAATCCGGCGGCCGGACCTCTCGCACCGCGCCCCTGGAGGCTCTCGTGCGCCCGCGCCCGACCCCGCCCAAGGCGCTGGCCGGCCACGACGTCTTTCTCGATGCGACGCTTTCCAAGACCGATCCGTACGCCGGAGAATTTTTCGTCTACACCCTGCGCCTCTACCGGGCCGTGACGGCCTCGGGCATAAGCCTTGCCGCGCCGCGTTTCCCGGATATGGACGTCACGCCCCTGCCCGGGCAGCGCGACGGCGAGATCGAATTCGCCGGCAGGCGCTATGCCGTGACCGAGGCGGAGTATCTGCTTCTGGCCGCAAGTCCCGGACAGGCGACCATCCCGCCGGCCACGGTCGTCTGCCGGGGCGTGCCGGGCAGGGGCGGGGCGGCCCTCGACGTGACCGTCAAGGGACCGGCCGTCCCCGTGACCGTGCGCCCCTTGCCGGAGTATACCGGCGACGCGCCTTTTACCGGGCTCCTCGGGCGCATGACCCTCGCTTCCCGGCTCGATGCCGGCGCGCCCGGCCGTGAGGCGGTCTATACGCTCACGCTTGCGGGCCGGGGCAATCTGGCCGATGCCCCGCCGCCCCCGGTCGTGCCCCCGGCCGGGGCCACGGCGCGGTTTCTGGAGGCGACAGGCGGTGGCGATGCCGGCCGGTCGGGCTACGTCGGCCAGCGGAGCTTTCGCTACGCCCTCAGCGCCGCCAAGCCGGGCGCGTACGTCTTCGATCCGGCCCGGCTGGCCGTGTTCGACCCGGCGAGCGGACGATACACGGTGATCGAGGCCCCGGTCCGGACCTACCGTGCCCCGGCCGCCGCCTCGGTCCCGGCCGATCCCTCCCTGGCCCCGCCGCTGCGCCATGTCGCCGGCGGCAGACCAGGGCGGGGCGCGCCGTCCTGGCCCTGGCGGCTGGTACTGGCCCTGCTGCCGCCCCTGGTCTATGCCGTGACGTTTCTGCCGCGCCGGCCGCGTCGGGTCCGGGCGACCTTTGCCGGTTCGCCGTTCGCCCTGGCCGAGGCGTTGCGGGACCGGCTGGCCCGGGAGACGGGGAAGGGTGGGGAAGGTGCGCCGAAAGCCCTGTCGGCTCTGCACCGGCTGGACGCGGTGCTCTACGACGGCCGGCCCGTCTCGGACCGGGAACTCGGGCGGGCCATGGGCGCGGCGGCCAAGGCCCTGGCGGAGCTTGAAGCATGAGGCGGATCCTTCCCCTCACCGTGGCCGTATGGCTCCTGGCCCTTGGCGCGGCCCTGGCCGCCGGTCCCGGGCGGGAGGCGCTGGACGCGGCCGTGCGGGACTATGCCGCCGGGCGCTACGCCGCCGCCGCCGCAGCCTTTGCCGCTGCCGCCAAGGCAGATCCCGGTCTGGTCGACACGGCGTTGTGCCTGGATGCGGCCACGGCCAGCCGGTTTGGCGGCGATCCCGGCCGGGCCGCCTGGTGGCTGTACCGGGCGCGCCGCCTGGACCCGGCCGATGGGGCGGTGGCCGCCGCCCTGGCTGCCGCCGGCCTGGACGTCACGGCCGCCGACGCGCCTCTGGCCCGGTTTGTTTCGGCCCGCCTCCTGTGGTCGCTCGTTTTGGCGGCCAATGCGCTTTTCTGGCTCTCGCTGGCCGGGTTGCGGCTTTTCCGGGCGCGTCGGCCGCGTCGGCCACGCCGGGCTGTCGCCTGTATCCCCTGGGTTGCCGCGCTCGTGGCCGTGCTGTGGCTGGCGGTCGGCTGTGTGGAACTGGCGCCGGTCCTTTCCCCGCGCGCGGTGGTGCTGCGCGCCGCCCAGGCCGAAAGCGCCCCGGAGCCGGAGGCCGAGACGCTTTTTCCCCTTGCCCCGGGCACGGTCGTCAGCCTCGGTCCGTCACGAAACGGCTTTGCGCGCGTGGTCACGGAAGGGGGCGGCCCGGGTCGGGCGGGCTGGGTCGATCGCAACACAGTTGCCGCATTGCCGCGTTAAGGTGCTCTTTTGCGCGCGTCCCGGGCGGTTGCGAAAAAAAGGCAATGTGCTATCGATCGACAATCTTTCTTCGAAGGCCATACGTATAGGACCTCGTTTCATGAAAGATGCCCTGACCCCTGTGGTTGACACCAGCCTGGACATGCATTTCGGCCGGCTTGCCAAATTGCCGCCGGAACCCGCCGCATATCCGACGCTTGTCGGCGCCGCCTCGCGCCTCGTACGCCATATTTCCAATAATCTTTTGAACAGATCCACGGATGGCGCCGTCGACGCCAGCGTGCAGCGCTACATATTCGATCGAAACGCGGCCTTGCCCGTGTGGTTGGTCAACAAGGGGCTGGTTGCCTGCCAGAATAACCGGGCGAAGCTGGAACCAGCCGTGATGCATATTTTGCAAAACGACTTCAATAGAAGGCGTTTTTTTGATTATTTGAGCAGCGAACTTCTGTACCATTGCTGGGCCTGGGCAAATGAAGAGGAGAGGAAACATTGGATTGTCCATTTTGTAGGTGATTCCCGGGAAAACAAGTATTGCATGAATCTCAACAATCATGACTATGTGCTGAAATTCGAAAGCAATATCATTGAGAATTCGCATAAGGACCTCGCGGTCCGCGACTGGTACTTCCGTTCCCTGGGAACGGCCACCCTGATGGAGTTCGCCAGCCGGCCGGTTTTCGAATTCACCTCCCGGCTGGTGGAAGCGAAATACAAGACCCCGTTCATTTTGAAGCTGTTTAAAAATATTTTCGACAAGGCCGTTCACGGACCGGCGCTGGGGCGCTTCGGCGTCCTGGTCATTGGCGATATCCCCAAGGCCTTCGGCCTGGAGGAGTACCGCACTGCGGCCATGGCGGTGCAACCCCAGGCGTTTCCCCCCGATATCGGTGTGCTGGAGCTTTTCCGGGAAATGCTGGAGCGCTTCGACGGCCACTGCCCCGACGGCTGTTGCGAGGCCCGGTTCCGCATGGGCGTGGAGCCTCCCCAGAGCCTGGTCAACCGGATCGCGGCCATGTACTGGCTGCGCAAGACCCTGGAGGCGGCCAAGGCCATCCAGCAGCGAAAAGCCGTGCCGTCCCGCGGGCTTCTGGTCGAGGAGCGCACGGTCCTGGAAAGCGCCTTCAAGCAGAAAAGCATCCTCTATTTCCGCCTCATGGACGCTCTCGACACGACGGCCATAAACCCCTGTTACATCAAGGCGATCAAGGAGGATTTCATGGTCCTCCAGTCGCCAAGCGGCAACAGGCTCAACGAGGCCGCCTGCGGTCAGGAGGTCCACGGCTATTTCGCCATCACCGACCGCAAGCAGAAAAGCACGTACTGCGATTTCGGAACCAACGTCCTTGGGGTGCGGGCGGTGGACGCCAACTACGCCCTGGTGGAGCTGGCTTTTCCGGCCGCGTTCGCGCTGACCCGTCGCACCCACAAGCGGCTGCCGCTCGACCCCAGCCATTTGGCCTCCTTCGAGCTGTCCTCCCCCAACCTCGGCGCGGACTGGAGCGAATTTTCCGCCCTGAAGCACTGGCCCGCCCCGTTTTGCATCATTCCCGACGGCGCATCCCAGTGCCATATCCGGGACCTTTCCGCCGGCGGGCTGATGCTCGAAATCAACGAAGAGGCCCCGGCGTATACCTATTTCGTCGAGGGCAACAAGGACTACCCGCTTTTGGCCTTCCTGCACCTGACCGGGCAGGTCAACCTGCCGGACCTCAAGCTCGGGCTGCGTCTGGAAACCAAGAGCATTCGGGATTTTTCGCAGCTGCACAAAAAATACGTGGGTTTCCAGTTCACCGAGGCCGGCGAGGTGCGCCGGGACAAGCTGGTACGGTTTACAACCGTGGGCAAGGACGGCATCTTCCTCATCAACGACTGGATTTTCCGCAATACCATCGGACACTGATCCGCTTTTCGGAGATTTCCCATGACCATGATCGATCCGGCGCGTCTGGCCGGCGTCGGCGAGGCCGCTTTGGCCTTGCGCACCCAGATGGCCAAGGTGCTCGTCGGCCGGGCCGGGTTTGTGGACAGGCTCGTTATCGCGCTTTTATGCCGGGGGCATGTGCTGATCGAGGGCGTGCCGGGGCTGGCCAAGACCCTGGCGGTCAAAACCCTGGCTTCGGCCGTGCACGGCGAGTTTCGCCGGGTGCAGTTCACGCCGGACCTGCTGCCCGCCGACATCTGCGGCATGGAGGTGTACCAGCCGGCCACGGGCGTGTTTTCCGTGCGCAAGGGGCCGGTCTTCGCCAACATCCTGCTGGCCGACGAGATCAACCGGGCGCCGTCCAAGGTGCAGTCGGCCCTGCTCGAGGCCATGGCCGAGCGGCGCGTGACCATCGGCGGGGAGACGTTTTCCCTGCCCGAGCCGTTTTTCGTCCTGGCCACCCAGAATCCCATCGAGCAGGAGGGTACCTATCCCTTGCCCGAGGCCCAGGTGGACCGGTTTCTTTTCCAGCTCGTGCTCGGCTACCCATCGGCCGAGGAGGAAAAGGAGATCGTGCGCCGGGGGGGCGGCGACGAGCAGGTTGCGGTCGAGCCGGTGTTATCCGGCGAGCAGGTGCTGGAACTTGGGGCGCTTGTGGCGGCGGTGCGGCTCGATGCGCGGCTTCTGGATTATATCGTGGCCCTGGTCGGGGCCACGCGCGACCCCGGCGCCGCGGAACTCCCGGGCCTTGCCGGCCTGATCGGCAAGATCGCCTACGGCGCGTCGCCGCGCGCCTCCATCGCCCTGGCGCGCACGGCCCGGGCCATGGCCCTCATAGACGGCCGGGACTACGCCACGCCCGGAGACATCAAGGCGCTGGCCCCGGACGTCCTGCGCCACCGCATCCTGCTCACCTACGAGGCCCAGGCCGAAGGCCTCACCCCCGACGCCGTCGTCCAGACGCTTTTGGAACATGTCCCGGTGCCATAGGGGGAGGGAAGAGTGTAAGAGTGTGCGAGAGGGGAACCCTTTTTGAAAAAGGGTTCCCCTCTCGCGCTCTCCCCTCCAAAAAACTTTCAATAGTTACATGTGATTGAACGTAATCATATCGTAACCTTTAAAAGTTTTTTGAAAGGGGGTCCGGGGGGAAACTTTTTTTCAAAAAAGTTTCCCCCCGGAGGTCATTCCAAAAATATCTTTTAAAATAACGCCTTGTCCTCGCTTTTGTCCACTTGCGGCGGTTCGGAGGCGACGTTTCGGGCGTTTTTCGGCGCGGCGGAAAATCCCGGTCCCCGGGCGCTTGGCGGCAGGAACTTGATGGAGGCAAGCAGCGCCTTTTCGGCGTTGGGATCGTAGACGGCCGGCGAAAAGTCGGCCACGCGCTGGCGTACGCGTTCGAGCTGCTCCGGGGTGAGCCGCCTTGTCAGCGCGGCCTTGGCCTTGGCGGCCCGGATGAGCAGCGCGTCGCCGCTCGGATCGCGGCTGGCCAGGGTCAGCCAGAAAAGCGCGCTTTCGAAATCGCGCGGCACCACCCGCCCATCGTAATAAAACGTCGCCAGCATGGCCTGGGCCTGGGGAAATCCCTGGCCGGCGGCCAGGCGATACCAGCGAAACGCCTCCCGGGGATCGGCTGTCGTGCCCCGGCCCGTCAGCTCCATGGTGGCCACGTTGCACCGCGCGTGGGGATCGCCCTGGTCCGCCGCCTCGCGCATGAGGGTCAGCGCCTTGGCGTCGTCGGCCGGACCGCCCTTGCCCGTCAGGTACATGAGCCCCAGGTTGAACTGGGCCCGCGAATCGCCGGCCTTGGCCGCCATGGCGTACCATTTGCGGGCGGCGCTGAAATCCGGCGGCCCGGCCAGGCCCTTGGAGAGCAGCGACCCCAGGGCGAATCCGGCCTCGGCATCGCCGGCTCCCGCCGCCTCGCGGTAGAAATCCATGGCCTTGGCCAGATTGGCGGCGCTGGGGAATTCCTCCTCGGACAGGGCGGCGAGCAGCGTCTTGGCCTCGGGCAGGCCGGCCGCCGCCGCCAGCCGGCACCAGCGAAACGCCTCGGCCGGATTGCCGGCCACGCCCTCCTGGGCCAGATGCAGCAGGGCCATGGCGTACATGGCCTCTGCATCGCCGGCCCAGGCCGCCTGGGACAACAGCCGCGTGCCCGTGGCCGCGTCCCCGGGCAGCCGGCCGCGCAGCATGCCGAGCCCGAGCAGTGTGGCCGCGCCGGCATCGCCGGCCTTGGCCGCCTTGTCGCAAAATTTCACGGCCCGTCCGGCGTCGCGCCGGTCCTCGCTTCCGGCGGCGAAAAGCCGGCAGAGTCTGCCGGCCGCCGCGTCGTCAGCCTCGCCGGCCTTGTCGGAGAGGGCAAGGGCCCGGTCCGGGTCGCGGAAAACGCCGAGCCCGGCATAATACATGTCGGCCAGACGCAGCATGGCCGGCACGTAGCCCGCGTCTGCCGCCTTGGAAAAAAGCCGTGCCGCTTCCAGGGGATAGGCGGTCACGCCCTGGCCGGACAGATAGGCCAGCCCCAGGGCGTAGGCTGCGGGAGCGTCTCCGGCGTCGGCTGCCCGCCGGCGCAGATCGGCCGCCTTGCCCAGGTCCCTGGGCACGCCCCGGCCGGCCGCGTACAGGTCGGCCAGACGGCCGATGGCCGCCGCCTCGCCAGCTTCGCCGGCCGCCTGGAAATACCGGGCCGCCGCCGCCGCGTCGCCGCGCGCGTCCCCGGCTTCGGAGAGCGCGGCAAGGGCCTGCCCCAGGTCCATGGCCGCCTGCCGGTCGCCCTTGGCCGCGGCCTGGCGCAGCAGGGCCAGCGCCTTGTCGGTATCGACGGGCGCGCCCCGGCCGGCAAGCAGCATCTCGCCGAGTCTGGCCATGCCGGCCGGATTTCCCCGATCGACCGCCCGGCGATACCAGGCCACCGCCGCCGCGTCCTCGCCCTTTTCGCGCAACAGGTCGCCGGCCTTGACCATGCCCGACACGAGGTTTTTCTTCGCCGCCGCCGTGAACAGCGCCAAGGCCCGGGGCAGGTCCCGGGGCGCGTCCCGGCCGGATTCGAGCAACAGCCCCAGCCGGTAGGAAGAGGGGGCCGAGCCCCGCGCCGCCGCTTCCTCGAGCAGCGGCAGCGCCTCCTTGCCCTTGCCCTGGTCGTACAGCCGCGCGCCGCGCTCGGGCGTGCCGCAGCACACAGCAATAAGCCCGAATGCGCCCAAAAGGATCAGGCCGCAAAAAATCGCGCCGGCAATGCGACGACGTTTGGCGATGTTTGGGGCGTGTGTGGGCATGGCTGCAAATTTATAAAAGAGAGCGCAAGAGGGTCAATCCCCGGACCTCAGAAACGGGGGATGACCAGGCTCAGGTAGGGCTGCCCGGCCAGGTTGAGGGCCATGGTGGCCAGGGCCCCGGCGGCGATGGCCGGCCCGTAGCACAGCCGGTAGCCCCGTCCCTTGCGCGTGCCGGCGAAGCGCATCCAGGCGAGCCAGACGAAAAACTGCGCGCCCCCGGCGAGGCTCGTGAAAAGGACGGCCGTCAGCAGCGCCTGGGTGCCGAGCCCCGCGCCGACCATGGCCATGAGCTTGACGTCGCCGGCCCCGAGCAGGCCGAAAAGGTGGGGGATCAAGAAAACGAGGAACCCCCCGGCCAGCCCCAGGGCCGATTCGCCAAGTCCGGCCGTGCCGGAAAAAACGCCGTGCAGGACCACGAGCGCGGCCATGACCGGAAAGGTGATGGCGTTGGGGATGCGCTTGGTGCGGATGTCGATGACGGCGCAGGCGGTACAGGCCGCGGCCGTAAGCGCGAAGGCGAGCAGGGTTTCCGTATCCGGGGGCATGGCGACTCCTGTGGCTCTGCCCCTTGGTAGCGGCAACGCGGCCCCTTGTCCATGGCTGGCCGACGCGCCATGGCCTTGACGCCGGGGATGGAAAAAGTCAGTTCTTCCAGGGAGAGAGGTGAACCTTCACGGGCGGTTCGGCCCCGGCCGGAGCGCATCGGAGTCCGCATGGCAAGCGATGCCGCCAACGACGCTTCATTGCCCGCCGCCCTTGGGCTTGTCACCGCCGAGCGCGACCGATTACGAGACGCGTTGCGGGAGGCCGAGGCTGCCAATGAGCGGCTGCGCGGCGAAGCCCAGGCGGGCATGCAGGTCAAGGCCGACTTCATGGCCCGCATGACCCACGAGCTGCGCACGCCCCTTTCGGCCATCATCGGCCTGGCCAATCTGGCCGTGCCCCTGGTGACCGATCCGCGAGTCCGCGACTATCTGTCCAAGATCACCGCTTCGGCCACCGGTCTGCTCGGCGTGGTGGACGACATCACCGATTTCGCCCGGCTGGAAAAAGGGCTGGCCGAGCTGGTCCCGGTCTCCTTCGATCTGGGACAGGCGCTTGGCCGGGTGACCGGGCGCTTCGATGCGGCGGCCAGGGGGCGGGGACTGTCCCTGGAGCTGGACCTGGACCTGCGCGTCCCCACGCGGCTTGTCGGCGACAATGCCCGCCTGGAGGGCGTACTGGGCCAGCTGGTCGGCAACGCCGTCAAATTCACCGAACACGGTTCGGTCCGCGTGGCCGTGGAGCTGGTGGAGCGTCGGGGCGGCCGGGTCGGGCTGGCCTTTGCCGTTACCGATACGGGCATCGGCATGGAAAGCGACGCCATCCCGGCCATGCTCGACTCCTTCACCCAGGCCGACGGCTCCCTGTCGCGGCCCTACGGCGGCACGGGCCTGGGGCTGGCCCTGGTGCGGCGCGGCGTGGAACTGCTCGGCGGCCGGCTGGAAGTTGCCAGCCGACCGGGGCAGGGTTCCCGCTTTTTTTTCACCTGCCCCTTCGAGGAGGACAGGGCCGGGCGGCAGTCCGCCCCGGCCGTCCCCCCGGCCCTGACCGCGCCGCAAGACGCCGCCGCTCCCGAAGGCCCACCCCGCACGACCGGTCCCCTGGCCGGCGCCTTGATCCTGCTTGTGGATGACAATTCCATCAACCAGCAGGTGGCCCGGGAGATCCTCGAACGCTTCGGCGCGGTGGTGGATGTGGCCGGCGGCGGCCGCGAGGCCGTGGAGATGGTCGGGCTGGCCCTCTATGATGCCGTGCTCATGGATGTGCAGATGCCGGTCATGGACGGTCTGGCCGCAACGCGGGCCATACGGCTTTTGCCCGGCGGCGGCGACCTGCCCATCGTGGCCCTGACCGCCCATGCGCTTTCCGGCGACCGGCTGCGCTGCCTGGAAGCCGGTATGAACGACTATCTGACCAAGCCCATCGACCCGGCGAGGCTGCTTGCTTCCCTGGGCCAGTGGATCGCGCCGGCGGTCGAGGCGGGCCGGGACATGGCGGCCTTTACGGATGCGGGGGCACCTGGCTCCCAGGCGTCCCCGGCCGATGCGGCGGAGGTTTGCGGCCTGGATGCGGCCAAGGCCCTGGAGCGGCTCGGCGGCAACGGGGCGCTGCTGGCGAGCATCGCGGCGGAGTTCGTGCGCGATTACGCCACCAGCGGCCGGACTCTGGCCCGGCGGCTGGCGGCAGGGGACCTGGACGGCGCGCGGCGGCTGGCCCACACGGTCAAGGGCGTGGCCGGCAACATCGCGGCCGAGGCTTTGGCCGATGCCGCGCGGGAACTGGAGGTCACCCTGGGCAGGGGGGAACTTCCCCCCGACAAGGTGCTCGAGGCCTATGCCGCCGCCCTGGCCGACACCGTCGAGGCCGCGGCCCGGCTTACGCCGCCGCCGCAGTCCCCGCCCGAGTGCGCCCTGACCGGCTGTTGGAAGGTGCTGCTCGTGGACGACGCCAAGCTCAACCGGGCCATTTTCTCCCAGATCTTACGCAGCGCCGGCCATGACGTCGTGACAGCCGTCAACGGCAAGGACGCCTGCCGGGTGCTTTTCGGACAAAAGGCTTGCGGCCGCGCCTTCGACTGCATCCTTATGGACATCGAGATGCCGGAAATGGACGGCCCGGCGGCCACGCGCATCATCCGCAAGCTGCTGGCCGACGGGGTGAGCCCGCCATGTCCGCCGGATATCCCCATCATGGCGCTGACCGCCCACGACACGGCCCCGGAACTGGCGCGCTGCCTGGAGGCCGGCATGGACGGCTGTCTGCACAAGGTGTTCGAGCGGGAGGAACTGCTGGCGGCGCTCGGCGGCGTCATGGAAGGCCGCCCGCCTGTCCCGGCGGCGATGCCGTCCGAGGCGCAACGGGACGTCGCGGTGGAGCCGGCGGCAAGGCCGGCGGACTACGCGCCGCTGCTGCGCCGTTTGGCGGCGCATCTGGCCGAAGGCAGCATTCAGGCCGACGAGGACGTGGCGGCCCTTGGCCGGGCCGTTCCCGGACACGTTGGCGCGAAGGGCCTGGCGGAATTGCGCCGGGCCGTTACGCGCTACGATTTCGCCGGGGCCCTGGAGGTTCTGCGGCGTCTGTCCCGGGAAGCCGGTCTGGACGAAGACGTCCTCGCTTCGCCGGCCGGGCCGGTTTGTCTCCGGTAAGGGCTGGCCGGTACGGTCATTTGCGGCGTATCTTGCTCCCGATGAAAAGGCCGATGGCCACGGAGAAGATGAGGACAAGCATCACGATAGCCAGATTGGCGCCCATAAGTCCCTCCCTTGTCCGGCCGGACGGGCCGGTCGGGGCATCATAACGGGGAAGACGTCCGGGCGCAAAAGGGAATGCCCTGACAAAGGAGCGGGACCATGGGCACCGTCGTTTCCGGTCTGCGCAGTCTGGTCACAAGCCTTTTTTCCCGTCGGCCGGTCATCTCCCGCGAGGAGACGGCCGCGGTCTTTCGGGAAAAATACAACCATTTCCAGTCGCTGCTCGAGTCGAACACCGAGCTGCTCAAGATCTTTTCGGAAATCGAGGTGATGCTCGAGGGCCGCGAGGTGTTCGGCATGGCCTTTATCCGTTCGCGCACGAGCCGCGCCGTGTTCCACGCCATCCGCATGATCAAGAGTTTCGAGCGCCTTTCCGGCAAGCCCCAGCCGACGCTGTTGGCCCTGGTCGAACGGCTCTCGTCCGAGATCAAGACGGTCATCGCCGGCCGGGTCAATCCCTATCGCGGCCGGCTTGTGATCCCCATGGCGGAAGTGACCGGCGACATGGTGGACCAGGTGGGCGGCAAATGCGCCAACCTGGGCGAGATCGCGGGCAAGGCCGGACTGCCGTCGCCGCCCGGGTTCGCCGTGACCACCGCCGCCTTCCGGGCCTTTTTCGAGGAGGCGGGACTGTTCGAGACCGTGGCCAGCATCCGCCTTGGCATCGCGCCCGACGACCCGGCCTCCATGGCCGCCGCCGCCGAGGACATCCAGGCCGCCATCCTGCGCGCGAAACTCCCCGAGGCCGTGTCGCGCGAGATGGACGCGGCCGTGCCCGCCGCGACGGCGGGAGACGCCGGCGTACGCTTCGCCGTGCGCTCGAGCGCCATCGGCGAGGACGGCGAGCTGTCCTTTGCCGGCCAGTATCTCACTATGCTCAATGTCGCCCCGGACCGTATCGCCAGCGCCTACAAGTTCGTGCTGGCCAGCCTTTTCACCCCCCGCGCCATGTCCTACCGGCTGCTCAAGGGCATTCCCGACGACGACGTGGCCATGGCCGTGGCCTGCCTGGTCCTGGTGCCCTCGGTCGCGGCCGGCGTGCTCTACACGCGCCTGCCCGAGGACCCCTACCGCAACGCGGTGCTTATAAACGCCGTCTGGGGCCTCGGGCCCTATGCCGTGGACGGCGTCATCACCCCGGACAGCTTCCTTCTCGACCGCGACACCCTGGCCGTGGCCGAGCGCGTGGTCACGGACAAGCCGCGCATGCTCGTGCCGTCGCCGACGGGCGGGCTTACCGACGTGCCCGTGCCCGGGGACAAGCGCCGAGAGCCGAGCCTTTCCGACGCCGACGCCCGGACCCTGGCCGGTTGGGGACTGGCCCTGGAGCGCCATTTCGGCCGGCCCCAGGACATGGAATGGGCCGTCGACGGGCAGGGGCGGCTTTTGGTGCTGCAATCGCGCCAGCTGACCGCCCTGTCAGCCGCGGCCCCGCGTCCCACGCCGCCCGTGTCCGGCGCCGAGATCCTCGTGCAAGGCGGGCAGGCGGCCTGCTCGGGCGTGGGCTGCGGCCCGGTCCATCTGATCCTGGCCGACGACGACCTGGACACCTTTCCCCAGGGGGCGGTGCTGGTCGCGCCCCACAGCGATCCCCGGTTCATGGTGGCCATGCGCCGGGCGGCGGCCATCGTCACCGACCACGGCAGCGTCACCGGGCACATGGCCTCGCTGTCCCGGGAATTCGGCGTGCCCACGCTCCTGGGGCTTGCGGGCGCGACAAGCCTCCTTGCGCCAGGGGAGGTCGTCACCGTGGATGCGGCCTCGGGCCGGATCTACCGTGGCCGGGTGGAGGCGCTTTTGGCCACGGTCCCGGCCGACCCGACGTTTATGGCCGGCACCCAGGTCCACGCCATCCTGACCGATGTGGCCGAGCGCGTCGTGCCGCTGACCCTGCTCGACCCCAAGGCCCCTTCCTTCAAGCCCGAGGGCTGCCGGACCGTGCACGACGTCACCAGGCTGCTCCACGAATGGTCCTACGGCGTGATGTTCGCGGTCAGCGACCTGGCCTCGGACGGGCAGGGGGGGAGCGTCACCCTCGACGCCAACACCGGCCTCGACCTGCACATCATCGACCTTGGCGGCGGCATCCGCGAGGAGGCGGCCGGAAAATTGCGGGTTGTGCCCGGGGACATCGCCTCGCGTCCCTTTGCCGCGCTTTTGACGGGCCTCGTGCTGACCGGCGAAGCCCGCATCGCCCGGCCGGTGAACTTCGGCGGCTTTCTCTCCGTCATGTCCGAACAGATGTTTTCCCAACCCGGAGCCGGCACCGAGCGCTTCGGCGACAAGTCCTACGCCATCATCTCGGACAAGTATCTCAACTTCAGCTCCCGCGTGGGCTACCACTACGGCGTGCTCGACTGCTACTGCGGGGCCACGGTCAACAAGAACTACATCACCTTTTCCTTTGCCGGGGGCGCGGCCGACGACGTCAAGCGCGCCCGCCGGGCCAGGGCCATCGGCCGCATCCTGGAGGCGTTGGGCTTCGTGGTCGACGCCGCCGCCGACCGTGTGGCCGGCCGGTTCCAGAAGTTCCCGGCCGAGGTGATCGCGGAGAAGCTCGGGCACATGGGCCGGCTTTTGCAGTTCACCCGCCAGACGGATATGCTTATGGTCAGCGAGGCAAGCATCGACGCCATGGTGGCCTGTTTTCTTTCGGGCGCGCCCTGCTTCGATCCCGCCTGGTCCCCCCCCGGCCCTGCGGCCGAAACCGTCTGAGTGCGCGTTGCGTTATGCGACCAAGGAGAATGCCATGCCGCGTTTTGCCGCCAACCTGACCATGCTTTTCACCGAAGCGCCGTTTCCCGGGCGTTTCGCCGCCGCCAGGGACGCCGGATTTCATTTTGTCGAGTACCTCTTTCCCTACGCCTATGCGGCCGGGGAACTGGCTTCGCGTCTGGCCGAAAACGGCCTCTCCCAGGTGCTTTTCAATCTGCCCTGCGGCGACTGGGCCGCTGGCGAGCGCGGCATCGCGGCGCTGCCCGGCCGGGAGTCCGAGTTTCGCGACGGCGTGGGGCTGGCCCTCGAATACGCCAAGACCCTGGATGTGGCCCGGCTCAACTGTCTGGCCGGAAAACTGCCGGACGGCGTTTCGCCCGAGGACGCCTTCGAGACGCTCCTCGAAAACGTGGCCTTCGCCGCCGCCGCCCTGGCCGCCGAGGGGCGCAGCCTCGTCATCGAGGCCATCAACCATTTCGACATCCCCGGTTTTCTGCTGAGTACCACCGAGCAGGTCATGGACCTGATCGACGCCGTTTCGCGCGACAACGTGGCCATGCAGTACGACGTCTACCATGCCCAGCGCGAGGAGGGGGAGCTGGCCGCCACCATCGCCGCCAACCTGCCCCGCATCGGGCATGTGCAGATCGCGGACAATCCCGGCCGGCATCAGCCCGGCACCGGGGAAATCCGGTTTCCCTTCCTCTTTTCCGAACTGGACCGTCTGGGCTATGAGGGCTTTGTCGGCCTGGAATACGTGCCCGATCCCGACACCCGCGCCTCCCTGGCCTGGGTAGCGGAGATGGGCCTGTCGCTATAGCATATCCCCGTTAAAGGGGGCTCGGGGGAAATTCCCCCCGGCAGGATGGTCCAGGAGGGGCGGCGCCCCTCCTGGCCGCCGGAGGCATCCATACCCCAAAGGACACCCTATGAAAAAAATCGGATTCATCGGCCTTGGCATCATGGGCAAGCCCATGTGTCGCAATCTGCTCAAGGCCGGCTACGAGCTGACGGTGTTCAGCCGCACCGCGAAAAACGTCGAGGCCGTGACCGCCCATGGCGCGACCTATGCCCCGTCGCCGGCGGAGGTGGCCCGGGCAAGCGAGCTGGTCATCACCATGGTGCCGGATTCGCCCGAGGTGCGCGCGGTGGTGCTTGGCGAAGGCGGCGTCATCGAAGGGGCGCGGGAGGGTCTCTATGTCGTGGACATGAGTTCCATCGCGCCGCTGGCCAGCCGGGAGATCGGGGCCGCCCTGGCCGAAAAGGGCGTGCGGTTTCTGGACGCGCCGGTCAGCGGCGGCGAACCCAAGGCCGTGGACGGGACGCTTACGGTCATGGCCGGCGGCGACGCGGCCGATTTCGAGACGGTAAGGCCGGTGCTGCTCGCCATGGCCGCCTCGGTGACCCGCGTGGGCGAGGTCGGGGCCGGCAACGTGGCCAAGCTGGCCAACCAGGTCGTGGTGGCGCTCAACATTGCGGCCATGTCCGAGGCGTTTGTCCTCGCGGCCAAGGCCGGGGTGGAGCCGGACCTCGTCTATCAGGCCATTCGCGGAGGCCTTGCCGGCAGCACGGTGCTCGACGCCAAGGCCCCGCTGGTCATGGATCGCAAGTTCGAGCCGGGCTTTCGCCTCAAGCTCCACGTCAAGGACCTGGCCAACGTGTTGCGCACGGCAAACGAATTGCATGTGCCCCTGCCGTTTACCGCCTCGGTCATGGAGGTCATGCAGGCCATGCTGGCCGATGGCTGCGGTGAGGACGACCATGGCGGCATGATTCGCTATTTCGAGAAACTGGCCCATGTGACGGTGGAACGGTAAAACAATATTTTGTCGATATATCGGCAGTCTGTCCAGCAACGCCGCCTTTCTGGGGCACAAGTCCGGCGCGCCGCGCGCCATATGAAGGAGTCCTTTGTGCGATACCGGAAACTGACGCTGGCCCTGGCCCTGGCCGTGTGCCTGAGCGGGGCCATCGCTTTGGCGGCCAAGGTCATGAGTGTGTCCGTGCGCGACGGGCAGGTGCGCCAGTCGCCTTCATTCCTTGGCAAAATCGTGGGCAAGGCCGGTTATGGCCAAAGCGTGGACGTGAGCACCGAGCAGGGCGACTGGGCCAAGGTCACCTTGCCCGGCGGCGTTTCGGGCTGGATGCACCGCACGGCGCTGACCACGGAAAAACTGGCCATGTCCTCGGGCGGGGCGGGCGGCACGGGCAGCGTTTCCGGCAAGGAAATGGCCCTGGCCGGCAAGGGCTTTTCCGCCCAGGTCGAGGCGGATTATCGCCGCAGCCACGGCGGCGATTTCGCCGCTGTCAACGCCATGGAGCGCATCAGCTACAACCCGGGACAACTCCTGGCCTTTTTGAGCCAGGGCGGCGTGCATCCCCAGGGAGGCGCGAAATGAAGTCGCGTATCCTTCTTTCCCTGGCCGGGCTGCTCGTGTTCGGCTTCGCGCTCTACGGCTGCAACAATCCCGAGGGGCTTTCCCGCGTGCTCGGCTCCTTTGGCGCGGGCGTCGGCGGCGCGCCGGTCGGCGACTACGCCGCCTCGGCCGTCAAAAGCGTCCAGGCCGTGGCCCACGCCGCCGAGGACTTCACGCCCGAGCAGGAATACTACATCGGCCGGGCTGTCGGCGCGTCGCTTCTGAGCAAATACCATCCCTACCATGACGCCAAGGCCAATGCCTACGTCAACGAGGTGGGACAGGCCCTGGCCATGTTCTCCGACATGCCCCAGACCTACGGCGGCTACCACTTCCTCATCATCGACTCCACCGAGATCAACGCCTTTGCCGCGCCGGGCGGGCTCGTCTTCATCACGCGCGGCATGCTGCGTTGCTGTTCCGGCGAAAACGCCCTGGCCGCCGTGTTGGCCCACGAGATCGCCCACGTGGAGCATAAGGACGCCCTGCGCGCCATCAAGCGCGCCCGTACCACCGAGGCCCTGGCCATCATTGGCGGCGAGGCACTCAAGCAGGCCGGCGGCTCGGACGTGGCCCGCCTGACCAACATCTTCGCGGACTCCATCGGCGACATCATGACCACCATGGTCAATAACGGCTACTCCCGCACCCTGGAGTACGAAGCCGACAAAGCCGCCATCACCATCCTCGTCCGCACCGGCTACAACCCCTCCGGGCTGCCGGACATGCTGGAAGCAATGCAAAAGCGCCTCACCCCCGGCGGCACGGACTTCGCCAAGACGCACCCCGCGCCGTCCGATCGCATCCACGAGCTGGCCAATCTGGCCCGGGTGGCCGAGATCAACGAGCCCCCGGCGCGCGTGGCCCGCTTCAAGGCGGCATTGGGGAATATCTAGGGCCCGGGCGCTGCCCCGTACCCTGCCAGGGGCGCTGCCCTGGATCTGCCAGGGGCGCTGCCCCTGGACCCCGCCCGGAGAGGCGCTGCCTCTCCGGGACCTCTCCGCCGGAGGGCTTATGCCCTCCGGACCTCCCGTTACCGGGTTGGGATGGTGGGTGGAGGGGAGGGGAGACGGTGCGGGTTGGGTTGATCTTGTCGCCGCAATCGGCCCGGCGGCACGGGAAGCCGCGCTTCCCGACGCCGGACGCGATTGCGGCAACAACCGTGCCAGCGGCGAAGCGCCGCATGGAAGAAGACTACGGGTGAGTCGCGCGCTGAGCGTGGCGGAGCGTTGATTCGTGGAGTTCAAAACAGTCGGCATTGTCTTTGGCTTGATTTTTACGGCCTACATCGTTGCCAGGATACTCTGGTGGCGCAAGGGAAGGGCGAAGAAAGACTATTATTCCTTGGATTTCGATTTCAGCATTTTCAAAAGGAAAAAAGTCTTCACGCAAAACGAAAGCAAGTTTTTCGAACAACTTGAAAGGGTCGTGGACAGACGCTACCATATCCTGTCCATGGTGCGGCTGGCCGATGTGCTGCGCATCGACAACGATGAAAAGAATTTGAAATATACCGACAGAGGCGCGTATTACGCGGCCTTCAACCGCGTGTCCAAGATGCATCTGGATTTTGTGATCATCACCCGTCCCGGCCACTATGTCGCCTGCATCATCGAACTCGACGACAGTTCCCACGATGGGCAGCCGCTCAGGGACCGGTTCAAGGACGAAGTGATCCGGACCCTCGACCTGCCCATGGTGCGCATCAAAGCCAGGCCGGACGGCAACTATACCCCGGAGTATATCCGGGAACACCTGCAAGGGCTCCTTTGAAAAGCAACAGTGTCGTGCAACAGACGGTTTCCCCTTCCCCCGCGAAAGAGGCCGGTCCCGGTGGTTTTGCCGCCTTTCGCAAGCGCATCCTGTATGGCGTCATGGCCGGGGTGGTCGGGCTCACGGCGGCCTGGCTGCTGTCGCTGACCGGCATCGTGATCTCGTTCGAGGCGCGCACCTTCGACTGGCGGGCCCGGTTGCTCACGCCCCGGGACGGCGGTTCGGACGCGGTGCGGCTGATTCTTCTCGACCAGGCCAGCCTCGACTGGGCAGCCAAGGAAAACGGCCTGTCCTGGCCCTGGCCGCGCGAGGTCTACAGCGCGATCCTGGATTTCTGCCGGCGCGGCGGAGCCAAGGCCGTGGCCTTCGACGTGCTCTACACCGAACCCTCGACCTACGGCGTGGCCGACGACACGGCCTTCGCGGCGGCCGGCAAGCGGCTGGGCAACTTCGTGCTGCCGGTCTTTCTGGGGCGCGAATCAGGCAAGACGAGCGTCTGGCCGGCCGACGTGCCGCCCGATCCCCTGGTCATAAAAGGCCTCAAATCCTGGCTGGCCAAGGTGCCGCCAAGTGAGGCCCCGGTCTATCCCAAGGCCGCCTTTCCCGTGCCCGAAGTGGCGGCCGGGGCGAAGATCCTCGGCAACGTCAGCCAGGACCCGGAATTCGACGGCATCTACCGCCGGGTGAACCTCTTCGGCCTCTTCGACGGCAAGGCCGTGCCCTCGCTGCCGCTTGCCGCCCGCATGCTGGCCGAGCCCAACCTCGACGCCGCCATCGCCGGCCATTCCCTGCGCCTGGGGCCGGTCACCGTGCCCCTCGACGACGCCGGCCGGGCCATCCCCCGCTGGCGGCGCTCGTCGGATTTTTCGGCCGTGTCCGCGGCGGCGGTCATCCGCAGCGAGCTGACTCTGCTCGAAGGCGGCAAGCCCGACCTCGATCCGAACATGTTCAGAGGCCGCTACGTGCTCTTCGGCTTCTCCGCCCCGGGCCTGCTCGATCTGCGTCCCTCGCCCGTGGCCGGCGTCACCTCGGGCGTGGAAATCCATGCCCAAACCCTGCAAAGCCTGCTGACTGGCGATTTTCTGCGCGTCATTCCCCATTGGGCCGGCTGGTGGCTGGCCGGGGCCCTGGCCGTGGCCGCCGGGCTGGCCGTGACCCTGACCACCGGGGCCGTGGCCGGCGCGGGCGTCATCATCCTTTTCCTGCCCCTGCCGATCCTTATCGCCCTGGCCGCCTACGCCCTGGGAAGCTGGCTGCCCATGGCCCTGCCGCAACTGGCCGTGGCCGGTTCCCTCGTTACCGCCGTGCTCATCGGCTACGCCACCGAAGGCCGCCAGAAGCGCTTCATCAAATCCGCCTTCCGCCAATACCTGAGCCCCGACGTCATCGAGGCGCTCATCGCCCACCCCGAGCGCATGAGCCTCGGCGGCGAACTGCGCGAACTGACCATCTTCTTCTCCGACCTTCAGGGGTTTACCGGCATCTCCGAAGGCATGACGCCCCAGGAACTGACCGCGCTCTTGAACAAATACCTCACCGCCATGACCGACATCATCCTGGAGGAAGGCGGCACCGTGGACAAATACGAGGGCGACGCCATCATCGCCTTCTGGAACGCGCCCCTCGACCAGCCGGACCACGCCGCCCGGGCCGTGCGCGCGGCCCTGCGCTGCCAGGACAAGCTGACCGAACTGCGTCCCGCCTTCCGCGAACGCTCCGGCCACGATCTGCACATGCGCGTCGGCCTCAATACCGGCCCGGCCGTCGTCGGCAACATGGGGTCGGATTCCCGCTTCGACTACACCATGCTCGGTGACGCCGTGAACCTCGCCTCACGCCTCGAAGGCATCAACAAACAGTTCGGCACCTACACCATGATCTCCAAAGCCACCCGCGACGCCGCCGGCGAATCCTTCGCCAGCCGTCGCCTCGGCCGCGTGGCCGTGGTCGGCCGCGCCGAACCCGTGGACGTCTACGAACCGCTCTGGCCCGCCGCCGCAGCAGCCCTCACCGCCACTCACGACGCCTACGCCAACGCCCTGGCCGCCTTTATCTCTGGCGATTTTCAGACTGCCCTGGCCGGCTTTACCGCCTTGGCCGGCACCGACCCCGCCGCTGCCTCGTACGTCAAGCGCTGCGAGGCGTTGCTTGCCGAGCCGCCGGCAGGGGAGTGGAACGGCGTGTTGGTGATGACGTCGAAGTAGCGAGGGGAGGGAGGTGCCTCCGGCGGCCAGGGGCTCTGCCCCTGGGCCCCGCCCGGAGAGGCTCTGCCTCTCCGGGACCTCTCCGCCGGGGGACTGGATGCCCCCCGGACCTCCCTTTACGCTTTGGTCGGGCGGGACTTCGTGAGGCGGTGGCGGACGTCGGGTATTTGTTGCCGCAATCGGCCCGGCGGCACGAGAAGCTGTGCTTCTCGACGCCGGACGCGATTGCGGCAACAACCGCGCCAGCGGCGAAGCGCCGCATTTGAAG
>NZ_JBLODY010000002.1:0-153689 GCF_047785625.1 Solidesulfovibrio sp. C21 | reverse complement strand
GCGCTTCGCGCCTCGTGTCGCCGGGCCGATTGCGGCAACAACCAACCCGTTCCCACCAGCCCCAACACCTCCACCCGTCATCCCAACCCGGTAACGGGAGGTCCGGAGGGCATAAGCCCTCCGGCGGGGTGCAGGGGCGGAGCCCCTGCCGGGGCCTGGGGCTGCGCCCCAGTATGCCCTACGCCTACGTCTACGCCTGCAGCGCAGCTTCGGCGGCGGTGGGGTCTTGGCGGTAGAGGCTGTCGGCCAGGTTGGCCAGGTTGTCCTTGACTTCTTCCAGGGGCGGCGGGGTGGGCAATGCCGGGGCTTCCAGTGCGTCGAGGTCCAGCGGCGTGTAGGAGAGCGACGCATTGAGGCTGCAGGCGTCGCCGGGGAAGCCGCAGGTGGATTCCTGTTCCTGGCGCGCGGGGTCGAGGGATTTGGTGAATTGGAGCATGTCCGAGGGGCATTGGCTGGTATTGACGGCCTCGACCTCGGCGTTGATTTCGCGGGCGGTATCGATCAGGTGGTTATAGCCGGGGATGCGCCGCATGCGTCTGGGATCGCGGAGGTCCGGGGCGTAACCGCCTTCGTTGTAGTGTTCGAGCTCCCGGCGCAGGTCGTCGTAGGCGGCGAGCACGGCCTTGCGGTAGCGGCCGGCGGCGGTCAGGGCCAGGGGGTGGCGCGGGTGCACCTCGACGCTGTCCTTATCCGGGATGGCCAGGAGTTTTTGGGGGGCGAATCCCAGTTCTTCCAGGAATCGGTCGGCCTCGGGGCTGTCGCACAGCAGGGTGCGAAAGGCGCGCCAGCGGGACAGGGCGAGTCGGCCCTGTCGGGCGACTTTTTCCCGCAACCCGACGAAGGCTTCCAGGCGTTCGTCCAGGCGGCAGCGGCGGGAGAAGAAATTGTCCGCCATTTCCGTGAGCAATTCGCGCTTGAGGTCGTCGGCGTAGTCGGTTCCAACCGTCATGGCGTACTCCATGCTTTTAGGGTCATTTTGCTCGTACCCTTTGCCAATTGCCTTGGCAAGGGCCGGTGGGCCATGACAAACCGGTGGCTTTGGGCTAGCGTGGGCATAAGGAGTGTGCTCCATGGCCACCGACTCCCGCAGTGCCGACGCGCTTGCCGCGGAAAACGCGGTGTTACGCCGCCGCATCGAGGATCTTGAGCGGTTGCATGAGGAGTGTCTGCTTACGGAGCAGGCCTTGCGCCAGGGTCAGGAACGCTGTCGCCGACTGCTCGAGAGCGTGACGGATTACGTCTACACGGTCCAGGTTGCGGACGGGCGGGCTGTCGCCACCGCGCATGGCCCCAACTGCGTGGCCGTCACCGGCTACACCGCCGAGGAATACCAGGACAATCCGCTGTTGTGGCTGGCCATGGTCCCGGACGAGGACCGGCCGGCGGTATTGGAGCATGCCCGCCGGGTGCTGGAGGGCGATCCCGCCCCCATCGAGCACCGCATCATCCACAAAAACGGCACGATCCGCTATGTGCGCAACACGCCGGTCGTGCACTACGACGCCTCGGGCATGCTTGTCGCCTATGACGGCATCATCAACGACATCACCGAACGGCGGCGGGCCGAGGAACTCATCACCCGCATGTCGCTGCACGACGGCCTGACCAACCTGCCCAACCGGGTGCTTTTCATGGACCGGCTGCGCCAGACCCTGCGCCTGGCCGAGCGGTCCCACGAACGGGCGGCGGTCTATTTTATCGATCTGGACCGTTTCAAAGGCGTCAACGACGCCTACGGCCACGAGACCGGGGACAAGGTGTTGCAGGAGACGGCCCGGCGGCTGGCCGGGTGCGTGCGGCGCAGCGACACGGTGGCGCGGCTTGGCGGGGACGAGTTCGTGGCCCTGACGCCGGCAGTGGGGGACGCCGCCCATGCCGGGGTCATAGCCGCCAAGATGGTGGCGGTCCTTCGCAAGCCGTTTTCGGTGTCGGGCCATGACTGCCAGCTTGGGGGCAGCGTCGGCGTGGCGCTTTTCCCCGAGGACGGCCTGCGTGCCGGGGAGCTGGTGCGCCGGGCCGACGCCGCCATGTATGCCGCGAAAAACGCCGGGCGCAATGCCTGGCGTATGGCTCAAGATACGGTTCCCGGGCCTTCAGCCGATCCAGCCGAGCAGGCGCCACCACAGGAAGTCGAGGGGCCATAGGGCGACTACGGTGATGGCCGCCGTGATCAGGCACAGCCGCACGACGTCCCTGGCCTCGAGTCCGCCGGATTGGATGGCCACGACCAGCGGCGGGGCTTGGTAGGGCAGGATGACCGTGGAGAATCCGAGCACCTGGGTCATGGCCACGGCCAGGGGCGGCCAGTGGGTGGCCCCGGCCAGGGGCGGCAGCAGGGACGTCATGACCGGCGGCACGCCGGGCAGGGTCACAACCAGCCCGACCAGCGTGGACAGGCCCGAGAGGATGCCGAAGGTCTGGCCCGGGGCGTTTGGCGCAAGGGGCAGGAAGGACAGGGCCCAGGCGGCGACCTGCCGGCCCAGGCCGCTGCGGTCCGCGATGACCCCCATGCTGACGATGCCGGCGACATAGACGATCGGCTCGAATTTCAAGGCGGAAAACGGTTTTTCCCCCATCAGTCCGCTTCCCGGAAAAAGGCACCAGACAGCCACCAGCATGCCGACCCAGGCGGCCGGGATGCCGTGCCAGCCGTCCGTGGCCCAAAGTCCCACCGCAATGGCGAGCACAATGCCCAGATGGATTTCCCGGGGCGAGGCCTTGGTCGCGGGGCGCGGGGCGTCGCCCTCGGGCAGGCGCGGGGTGTCGCGGTAGAGGCGCATGAGCAGGGGAAGCAGGATAAGTGCCTTGCACAGCCCCAGCACCGGGAAGTGGAGCAGGAAGTACTGGCCGTAACTGGGCGGTGTGCCAAGGGCCGCCTCCACGGTGCCGATGAAGACGGTGTTGGGGATATTGGCCGGCAACACGGCAAAGGCCGGCAGGTAGGTCCCGAAGACGCCGGCCAGGATGACGCCCCGACGGCCCTTGCTGCCGAAGGGGTAGCCGAGCTGATCGGCCAGGGCGGTCAGGATCGGCAGCACCAGCATGACCCGGCCCATGGCCGAGGGCATGGCGAAGGTAAGCGCCAGGCCGAACAGGGACACGGCGACCACGGCCTTGGGGAAGGACCGCCCGATGAACGGGGTCAGCCGGGAGGCCAGCCGGTTGCCCAGGCCGGTATGTTGTATGGCCAGGCCGATGACCGCGCCGGCCAGGACCAGCCAGGTGGCGGAGGAGGAAAACCCGGCAAAGACGTCGGCGGCCGGGGCCACCTTGCCCATCATGCAAAGGGAGAAGAAGACCAGGGCGGTCAGCCATTCCGGCAGCCAGCCCGTGGTCCACAGGCCGATGGCCAGCACGACGACGATGGCGGCCTTGCCCAGGGAGGAACCGCCCGCCGCGGTTTCGGTCAGCAGAAAACCCCCGGCCACGACGATGGCGGCCAGGGACACCGCCTGGCGCGGTCGCAGCGACAACAAGGCCCCGGGGCTGTCCGGCCCTTTTCCTTGCGGCGTGGTCACGGCTTTTGACATGGCTCGTCTCCTTCCCCGCGCTTTCCGGCCAGAACGGCGTCCGCGTCCTCGAGAAAGGCGGCCAGAAGCCGCGCCCGGTAGGCGATGTCCCCGCGCCAGAATTCCAGGCGGTCCCAGCCGCGTTCGGTCAGCTGGTAGGTCTTTTTGGCCGGCCCCCGTTTGCTGACGTCCCACGCCCCGACGACCTCGCCGTCGGCCTCGAGGGTGGCCAGGGTGCGGTAGATGGCCCCGGAATCCGTGTCGCGCACCGGCAGCAGGCCCTGCATGCGGCTGTGCAGGGCCGCGCCGTGGCCCGGTCCGTGGGCCAGGGCCAGGAGCAAGAAGGCGGGCAGATGGCGGTAGCCCTTGGTTTTTTCCGTAGTCATGGTGGCCTCCATACCGTTTTTTACATCTTACTGTAATTTACATCTAGATGTAAATTATATTTCGAAGGGAAAGTTTTTGAAGGGGGTCCAGGGGGAAACTTTTTTCAAAAAGTTTCCCCCTGGACGCCGGAGGCATCGCCTCTTCCCTGCCCCTTGCCAGGGGCGCGTTGCCAACCTTGTTCCAAAACGGTACATGTTTTGTGGAGCGAAAAATGCCAATCCGGCCGGGTATCCGGCCATGCGGGGGCGACGTGTTCGGCACGATAAAACGCGCGTTGGCAGGGCTTTTTTCCGACGGGGAGCCGGAGGACGCTTCGGGTGCGTCCGGGGAAGCGATCCAGGCCGAATTCAAGAGGCGTTACCACCACTTCAAGCTGCTTTTAACGGCCAACAAGAAGGCCCTGGAGATCATGTCCGAAATGGAGGAGGCGCTGCATGGCCGGCGCACCTTCGGCATGTCCTTTATCCGGGCCCATTCCACGGCCGCCTCGGTCAACGTCTACAAGATGGTCGAGCATTTAAACGCCATCGCCCCGGACAGGTACGCGGCTCTGTATCCGCAACTCAAGGAAATCCAGCGCGGCATCGGCGAATGCCTCCAGCAAAACGCGCCCGAGGGCTCGGAGGTGCTGGTGGTGCCTTTTGCCAAGGCCGGTCGCCACATGGCCGATGCGGTCGGCGGCAAGGTGGCCGGGCTCGGCGAGATCGTGCGCCGCACCGGGCTGCCCGTGCCGCCGGGGTTCGCGGTCACGGCCCGGGCCTACCATCGGCTGATGGAGGAAAACGACCTTGTCGACGAGGTCAACCGCTTGCTCCAGACCGCCGGTCCCGACGACCAGGCCAACCTGCTGATCCTAAGCTCCCGCATCCGCAACGCCATCACCGAGGCCAGGGTACCGGACGACGTGGCCCGGGCCATCGAGGGCGCCTACAAGGAACTGTGCGCGCCCTTCGGCCGGGACGTGCCGGTTTCGCTGCGCAGCTCCGCCCTGGGCGAGGACGAGGCCGGGCAGACCTTCGCCGGCCAGTTTTCCTCCAAACTCAACGTTTCCAGCGACGACATCCTCACCTCCTACAAGGAGGTCCTGGCCAGTAAGTACAGCCCGCAGGCCATGACCTACCGCGTAAGCCGCGGCATCCCGGACGAGGACGTGGCCATGTGCGTGGGCGTGATGGTCATGGTCGACGCCGCTTCCGGCGGGGTGATCTATTCCCGCAATCCGCTCGATATCCGCGACGACGCCATACATATCCACAGTGCGTTCGGCCTGCCCAAGTCCGTGGTGGACGGGTCGGTGGCGACCGACGAGTTCGTGGTCTCCCGGGACGATCCGCCGCGTCTTGTCGAGCGCCATATACGGGACAAGGATCAGGTGTTCGTGTGTCTGCCCGGCGAGGGCGTGTGCCGCACCGAAACCGCCGGCGAACGGGCCGGGGAGCCGAGTCTCACCGATGCCCAGGCCCTGGAGCTGGCCCGGGCGGCGGTGCGGCTGGAAACCATGTACGGCTCGCCGGTGGATGTGGAATGGGCCGTGGACACGGCCGGCAAGATCCAGTTTCTCCAGTGCCGGGAGCTGGTGCAGCTGCCGGGCGGCGGGGACGACGGGACGCCGCGCCGGGTGTACGGGGAGACGCTGGCCGCCGGCGGGGCGACGGCCAGCCCGGGCGTGGGGTCGGGGCCGGTCTTCGTGGTGCGCCGTGAGGCCGATCTGCTGCGTTTTCCGCGCGGCGGGGTGCTGGTCAGCATCGAGGCGCCGCCGCGCTATGCCTCCATCATCGACCGGGTCGCGGCCATTGTTACGGAAAAGGGCGGCGCGGCCGGGCATCTGGCCAATGTGGCCCGGGAATTTCACGTGCCGGCGCTGATGGGCCTTGCCGGCGCGACGCGGCTTCTGGTCCCGGAGGCCGTGGTCACGGTGGACGCCGATGGCCGGGCCGTTTATCCGGGGCTTGTGCGGGAGCTTGTCGCGTCGGCGGCCGCCTCGCGGGCCCCGGCCCCGGAGCGGGTCACCCCCATGCACGCCATCCTGCGTCGGGTGATGGACTCCATCACGCCGCTTTACCTGCTCGATCCCAACGTGCCGGAGTTTGCCCCGGAAAACTGCCGCACGCTCCACGACGTGACCCGGTTTTGCCATGAGAAGTCCGTGACCGAGATGTTCGCCTTCGGCCAGGAGTTCCGGTTCTCCAAGCGGGCGGCCAAGCAGCTCAAGTACCGGGGCACGGCCATGAAGTGGTGGTTCCTCAACCTCGACGACGGGTTCACCCATGACGTACCGGGCAAGTACGTCAAGCTCGAGGAGATCTGCTGCATCCCGGTGGGCGCGCTGTGGGACGGCATCGTGGCCGTGCCGTGGGAAGGGCCGCCGCCGGTGGACGGGCGGGGGTTTCTGTCCATCGTCGCCCAGGCCTCGACCAATCCGCAGCTGGAGGCCGCCACGCATTCGTCCTTCGCCGAGCGAAACTATTTCATGATTTCGAGCAATTACATGTGCCTCAGCTCGCGCTTCGGTTTCCACTTCTGCACGGTGGAGGCGCTTGTGGGCGAGCGGCCCCAGGAGAACTACGCCAGCTTCCAGTTCAAGGGCGGGGCGGCGGAATACTCGCGCCGCCGGCGTCGGGCCGAGTTCGTGGCCGAGATTCTGGAAGTGCGGGGCTTTGCCGTGGAGGTCAACGAGGACGCGTCGTTCGCCAGGCTCGGCGGCGGGGCCGTGCCGGAGATGCTGGCGGCGCTGAAGGTTGTCGGCTACATGCTCATGCACACCCGCCAGCTCGACATGATCATGCACAACGAGCCGCTGGTGCAAAGCTACAAGAAAAAGATTCTGGCCGACCTGGAGAAGGTGGTCGGCACGCCGGGGCATGTCATGCCGGCCTGCCAGATCCCCGAGGCGGACGCGCAGGCGCAAACGAGCCTATGAACCGCCGGTCGATCCAGTCCTTGAGCGCCATGCACCAGCGGCCTTCGAGGATCAGCGGCGCCTTGCGCAAGATCGCCCGGCCGTCGCCGCAATTGAGCAGGGCCAGGAAGTTCGTGTCGGTCTTGCGAAAAGGCGTCAGTTCCCGGCCGGCGAGGCGAGCCAGCAGATTGGCGCACAGGACCGGTCCCTGGCGCACGGCGTAGACCCCGGCCCGGGGAAGCGGTGTTGGCGCGAAACGGATGCAGTCGCCGCCGCCGAAGATGTCGGGATACAGCACGCTTTGCAAAAAGGCGTTGACAGAGAGCCCCCCGTCCGGGGCCAGCGCCAGGCCGCTTCGGGTGAAAATCCCGGGTGGGCGCGTACCCGTGGCCACGAGCAGCACGTCGCAGGGAAGCGTCCCGCCGCCAACGAGCATCACCCGGTCCCCATCGAACCGCTCCACGCGGTTGCAAAGAACCCTGCCCCCCCGGCGGGCAAGTGAGGCCTGGGCCAGTCTTTTCGCCCGTACCGGCCAGCCCGGCAGCAGCCCGCGCCCGGCCACCACGGTCACAAGCGGTTTGGCGACGCCCAGGCCGGCAAGGAGCCCGAGCGCGTTGCCCGCCACCTCGAAGGCCGAGGCCCCGCCTCCGGCCACCACCACCCGCACCGCCTCTCCGGACCCCACCCGGGATTCGATGGCCCGCCTGGCCGCAAGCAGGTTTTCGATGGGCTTGACCGTGTAGACCCCTTCGCCCTCGACGGGAAACGGCGCGTCGACCACGCTGCCGAGGCCGAAGCTCACCGCGTCATAGGCAAGCTCCCGGCCGTCCTCCAAAAGGAGCCGTTTCCCCTCCGGATCGATCCCGGCCACGCGGCCCTGGACGAAGACGTGTCTTCGCGCCCCATTGGCCCGGTCAGAGGGGAACCGGGAGGCGCTTCGCGCCTGGCGGTTGCCGGCATCCAGCATCGCCGCGATATCGAAACGCAGGTCCTCCGGGGCGTAGCGGCCGGAAAGCATGCCCGGACCCATGCCGGAATAGGCGAGAAAGGGGCCTGGCGCGACGCAGGCGACGGCAATACCGGCATCGCCGAAAACGCCGAGCCGGGACAGGGTGAAGAGATGGGCGTGGCCGCCGCCGGCCAGGACAAGTCTTTTGCGCATGCCGCGCAGCATACACCGGGGGAAAATTTTTCTGAAGAAAAGTTTTCCCCCAGACCCTCTTTCCAAAGACGTTTATGAAGGGAGGGAATGGGCTTTAATCACCCGTAAAAGGAGAAAATGAGGAAAGAGCGTGCGTGGAAAGGGGCGATCGCCCTTTTTACAGGGTTTTCCCTCTGGCGCCCTCTTTTTCTCCACTGCCCGGTGTGATGCAGCCAAGGCGCGTCAACTCGGCCAGGATGGAGTTTTCGTCCACGGGTTTTTGCAGAAATGACGTGGCGCCGCCCAGGTACATGGCGTTGTGGGTGTCCTCGCCGTCTTCGAGGACCGAGGTGATGACGATCTTGCAGCCCACCCCGTCCGCGATGCCGAAATCGCTTTCGATCTCGCGAATTTCCTTGAGCGCGCGCGGGCCGTCGATGACGGGCATGAGCAGGTCCATGAAAATCAGGGTATAGGGCTCCCCGGCTTCCAGGGCCTTTTTGAAGGCCATGATGGCGTCCTCGCCGTTCACGGCCGCGTCGCACCTGGCGTAGGGGTGCAGAATATATTCAAGAAAGCTACGACTGTAAAAATCGTCATCAACAATAAGCGCCCTCATGGAACCTCCGGCGGCTATGGGTCGGGAGACGGCGAGGGAAGCGATACCAAAAGTCATCACTAGCCAGTGGCCGGGGGCTCTGTCAAGCGAGGCAACTCCTAGTCGTTTTTCAGTATTGTCGTGTAATTACCGGCGCAGTGGCAGTCCGTGGCATACCGGTCCACATAATCGAGCCGGGTGCGCAGGCACGAGACCAGCCCGTCGCGGAAGACGACCCAGATGCGGCCGTAGCCGGCGCAGACGTAGGTTTCCAGGCCGATGATCGCCTGTTTGAGGGCGGCCGGGTCGCCCATGAGTTCCTTGACCTGGGGCATGGACATGCCGGGCACGACGCGCCGGGCGGCGAAGGAAGCATCCTCGCGCATCTTGTTTTCCATGCCCTTGGCCTTAAATTCCCGGTCCGCGCCAAAGGGCACGGCGGCCATGCGGGCCTCGGCCGCCAGACGGTCGCGTTTGGCGGTTTCGGCCAGGGCGGCGGCGCGAAGGTTGCCATCGGCGGCAAAGGCGGCCAGACGCGTCTCCAGGGCCTCGGCCGGGGTCTCGGCCCGAAGCGTCAGGCGCACGGCGGTGCCGTCCGGCACGGGGCGTATTTCCTCGTCGGCCACGGACACCCGCATGAGACTGTCGGCAAAAGCGCGCAGGTCGCGGCGGGAAAGCCGCAGCCGGGTCACGGCCGGATCGGCGGCCAGATTCGATGCGGCCGCGTCGATGAGCTTGCCCCGGGTCTGGCTGGCGCACAGATACCTGGCCTGGCCCCGTTCGATGGTCGGCCCGTAGAAGCAGGTGGAGGTGGCGGAAAAGACCCGGGCGTCGGAAACATGACGTCGCACGTCGCCGGGAACCTGAGCCTGCGGCGTCGCCTGCGGCCCTGCCTGGGCAGCCTCCGGCTGCGGCGCGGGAGCGGGCAACGGTTCGGGCAGTGCCCCGGAATCGGCGGCAACAGCCGGCGCGGCAAGCAGCAGCCCGCTGACGACAAGGCCCAAGAGGGCGAGGGAAACACGGCGCATGGGCGTCTCCTTTGGCTGGTCATATGCAAGAATTGATCTAGATTTTTAACGATCTCAGTTGGTCTTTAATAATACTTCGTAACCATTAAAATCTTTGGGATGGGGGGCTGGGGGAAACCCTTTCTGAAGAAAGGGTTTCCCCCAGAGAGCAAACAAAAAGGCGCGGCCGGTTTCCCGGTCGCGCCTTGTGCTCGCGTAGGAATGCTCTTATTTCACGGGCCGGTGGCAGTCGCCACAGGTCACGGGGCCCTTTTTCTTGGCCATGTGGCAGCCCATGCACTGCTCGTGGAAGGCCCGCATCAGCGGGGTGCGGCCGGGCTTGCCGGCGGCGGTGTGGCAGTCGGAACAGGGGATGCCGGAGGTGTCCTGGGACGGGTCGCGTTTGCCGTCCTTTTCGCCGTGGTGGCAGGTCGTGCAGTCCGAAATCCCCGCCTTTTCGTTGTGGGCGTCGTGGTTGAAGACCGCCGGCAAACGGGTATGGGCGGCAAAGCCCTGGTCCGGAATGGTCGTCATGTCCTCCTGGCTTAGGGCCGGAAGCGCCAGGAAGCAGGCGGCGACGAGAGCCACAAGCGCAAGCGGTATGGTGCGTCGTTTCATATCGGGTTCTCCTGCTCGCCGGGGTTACTCCGCCTCGGGCTTTTCCATCAGTTCATAGATGATGTCGCCCAGGAACTTGAGGTGCATGCCGAGTTCGTATTTGCTGACAATGTCTTCCAACCCGCCGTGACAGTTGTGGCAGGGGGCGATCAGGGTCTTCACTCCCGTGGCCTTGAGCTGTTCGGCCTTGATGGAGTTGCCGGCGACGCGGGTGTTCTTGAAGGGGGGCCCGCAGTTGATGACGCCGCCGCCGGCGCAGCAGCAGTAGTTGTGTTCCCGGTTGGGATGCATCTCCACCACTTCCTCGCACAGGAAGTGGACCACGTCGCGCAGTTTGTCCATAAGGCCGCGGCCCCGGATGATGTTGCACGGGTCGTGGATGGTGACCGGGTCGGCGTATTTGTGGGTGATCTTGATGCGGCCCTGCTGGATGAGCTCCCAGAAGAACTCCACCGAGTGGACGATGGGCACCGGATGCCATTTCCAGCCGAGCCAGCGGTTGGCGGTGTCGTAGACGGCGCGGAAGGCGTGGCCGCACTCGCCCATGACGATGCGCTTGACGCGCAGGCGCTGGGCCGTTTCGTAGTGGGCGCGCTCGACCCGGGACATGATCTCCGCGTCGCCGGAATACATGGCCATGTTGGAGTTGTCCCAGCCGGGCGTGGACGGCATGGTCCAGGACAGGCCGGCGGCGTGGAAGATGGCCGCGGCCTGGTAGATGAGCTGGGTGCGGAACTTGGGTTCCGGGGCGATGACCGAGTACATGAAGTCCGCGCCCTCGACGTCGAGCGGAATGCGCAGGCCCGGGAATTCGTCGCGGGCCTCTTCTTCCTGCCACTGGAGGGTGTCGGGCCACTCGTCGTCCTTGACCCACATCTGGTTCATGGTGGCCGAATGGCTATGGGCCGTATCCTGAAGATACTGCGGGGTCATGCCGAGCTTGTGGCACAGGCGCCGGACCACGCTCATGATGTAGCCGGTGTCGATGCCCAGCGGACAGTAGTAGATGCAGCGGCGGCACAGGTTGCATTCGGTGTAAGAAACCTGGGCGCACTCGTAGATGACCTGCGGGTCGACCTTGCCGTCGGCGGCGAACAGACGCACGATGGTCTGGCTGACCTTGGCCACCGGGGTGTAGCTCGGGTCCTTGTGCGACATATAGTAGTGGCAGCCCTTGGCGCACATGCCGCAGTGCACGCAGGTCTCCATGTAGGTTTTCAGGCGCGCGCCGCATTCGCCGGCGATCAGCTCCTTGAAAACTTTCTGTATTTTCTCCGGGGTCAGACGCGAAACCCCGCGCCTGAGCCCTTCGTCCTCGATGAGGCGGTCGGCAATGGTGTTCATGAAATCCTCCGGTCTCTACCAGTCCTTGGCGTGTCTGACGGACCCGAACTCCGAGGCGATGTAGCCGCGGCTGAAAAAGCCGAACAGCATGTGGGAAAGCCTGGTGAACGGGATGGCGATCAGCATGGCCTCGCCGCACAGGATGTGCAGGGTGGTCATAACCAGGTTGTCGCCGATGCGATGATAGGCCAAAACGCCCGTCAGGAAGGTCAGGCCCACGAGAGAGACCACGACGATGTCCTGGGCGCTGGTGACGAAGCGCACTTCGGGGACGCTTATGCGCCGCCACAGGAAGTAGGCGCAGATGATGACCACGACGATGGACAGGATGTCGGCCAGCTGTCCGGGCAGCGCCGGCCAGGACCAGCCGTGGAAGGTGTCGAGGAGCACGATGTGCCCCATGAGGAAGATCGGCACCAGAAAGAGGCAGATATGGAAGATGAAGGTGGCCACGGTGACGCCGGGGTTTTCCTTCCAGCCGAGCGACCCGAAGGGGGTCAGCCAGTGGGTGAGGGATTTGATGGCGTGGGGCCAGCTGATGTAGGCCACGAAGGCCCCGTCCTTTTTGAGGGCCAGGGCGCGCATGGCCAGCAGGCGATAAGCCGAACCGAGGATAAAGATGCCGAAGGCCAGCCAGGCCAGCGGTCCGACAGCGAGATCGTACAAGGCGTGCATGACTTCCTCCTAGCCGGTAAAGGCCGTAAGCGGGGCCACGATTCGATGAAGCTTGCCGTCGGCGATGGCCCGGATGAGGACCATGGTTCCGTCCGGGGAGAACGTCGGGGCGAAGCACTTGTCGAAGCTCTGGGGATAGGCCTTGCCGTCGCACACGACCGTGAACCGGCCGGCGCGTTCCACGGTCACGGCCAGATGGGCACCGTCGGCGCTCCATACCGGCGTCCAGGCCATGTCGTAGCGACCGTTCCAGACCTTGCCGTCGCAGATGACCGCGAAATTGGTGTTGTGATCGTTGCCAAGCGCCGCCGCGCGACCGCCGGCCGGACTCATGACCAGATCCGTGATCACCGGGAAGGTCGCGTCCCAGGGCGTGCCGTCGACGGCAACGGTGAAGACGCCGAAGCTCGGGGCCACGATGGCCGCCAGCTTGCCGCCGTCCAGGGAGTAGGCCGGATGCCACACCTGGATGAAGCGGGGGTCCCAGACCATCTTGTCGTCGACGGCCATGCCCCAGGCCCCGGCCTTGCGTACCGGCGCGGCGACCTGGCCCGTGGCCGGGTTGAAGATCGGGCCCCAGGCGCAGGCGTACGCCCCTTCCCAGGCCTTGCCGTCCACGGCGATGGTGTAGTCGTAGAGCGTGCGGCGCACGGTGGCGGCCACATGCTTGCCCGTGGCGTCGAAGACCGGGTTCCAGCAGTTGACGAAGGTGGCATCCCAGGCCGTGCCGTTTATCGCCACGCTGAAGATGCCGTTCTGGAACGTCTCGATGTCGGCCTGGGCCAGGGACTTCACCTGGACGACCGCCGCCGTGGCGGAACCGTCGCGGGCCAAGGTCACCATGTTGGCGTTCTCGTAGAGGGTTTCCCAGACCGCCTCGTTGACCACCATGCCATACCGGCCGTCGATCTGGACGGGCGCGGCGATGACATCGCCGGCCTCGGAGAAAAGGGTGTTCCAGATGTAGGCGTACTGCTCTTCCCAGGCGGCGCCGTCCACGGCCATGGTCCATTCGCCGGCCGACTGCACCAGTGCGGTCAGCCTGCCATTCGGGGAAAAGCGCGGATACCAGATCTTGTCGAAGGTTTCATCCCAGACTTCGCCATTGACCGCCAGGGAAAACTCGGCGTCCGGCAAAGCGGCGACCATTGCCACGGTCTCGCCGTCGGGCGAGACGTAAGGTTCCTCCAGCCACTCGTATTCACGAGAGCACTTTCGCAGATCGTCTACAACGACGCGGGTGCCCGGCGTGAAATCCCAGGACTGCGTGAAGGACATACCGACCTCCTTGACGGGTGGAAAAGGCACAGGCTTCGCTACGCCAGGCGCGCGAAACCCGGAGACTCAAAGCAGACCCCTGAAAACTCCGGCTTGTTAGTCACGAATTTCACGTTTAGTCAAGGGGTGTGCTCGTTCGAGACATCAAGGAAAATGGCCATATACGACTCACCAAGGTAGGATATTGCGCATGCGCATGCCGGAAATAAAATGCTTCTCCGATCGGTTTGGTTTGGTATGGATTGTCCTGGTTCTGGTCCTGTTCGCGGCGCTTTCCGCTACTGCCCGGGCCGGGGGGCGGGAGTCCTGGTCACCACCCGCCGCGCCGGCCGACATCCCGCTGCCGCGTTCGGCCAGACTCGGGGGCAGCCTGGACAAGACGCCCCGTCCCGTGCCCGGGGAAAACGCCGCCGCGGGCTATGCAACGGCCTTGGGCATAAACGAGGTGCTGGCCGGCCGCCCCGCCGCCGGCGCGGCGCGGCTGGCCGCCGTGGTTTCGAAGGCCGGCCCCCTGGCCGACGTGGCCGCCTATTACGCGGGACTGGGCTTCTACCTGGCCGGGGATGCCGCCGGCGCGCAAAACGCCCTGTCGCCGCTCGTCGCCGCGCCCGGTGCCTCCTTTCTCGGCCGCGACGCCCAGTATCTGGCCCTTCAAAGCGCCGCCCGCCAGGGCGACCACGAGAAAACGCTGGCCCTGGCCGAGGCCTGGCTCACCGAGGCCGATCCGTCGCTTGCCCCGGAAGTCTGGCTGCGGGCCGCCGTGGCCGCCGCCGGGCTTGGCCAGGACCGCAAGGCGGCGGATTTCCTGCGTCACCTGTCGCTTACCTGGCCGGCCTCCAAGGCGGCGGCGGCCGGCAACGCCCTGGCCCGGACGCTTAGCGCGGGAGGCAAGGGCACGGTTGCCGCCTATGATCCGGATACGCCGGCCAATGTGCTGCTGCGGGCCGAGGCCATGGTGGAGAAACGGTCGCCCGAGGCGGCGCTGGAGCTTTTGCATGGCAACCATGGCTTCGATGCCGGCCAGGCCGCCCGGGCCGAGTATGTGCGCGGCAAGGCGCTGTACCGCCAGCGCAAGTTCCGGACGGCGGCCGGGATGTTCGCCAAGGCGGCGGCGGCCGACCCGGACGCGTCCCTGGCCGGCTGGTCCCGCTACCACGAGGCGCGCTGTCTGTGGCGTTCCCTCGATGCCGAGGACACCGCCCGCATGGAGGCGCTCTTGCGCCGGGTGCTGGCCGTTTCCTTGCGCGACGATCCCCTGCGCGAGGTGGCGGCGCGGCATCTGGCCCTGGTTCTAGCCGAAAACGGGCGCTTTGCGGATGCGCTGGGCGCGGCGCAACAGCTCAAGGGCCTGGCCGTTTCGCCCGATCTGGCCGCCCAGGGCGCGTCGCTGACCGCGATTTTGCGCTACGTGACCGGCGACATGGCCGGGGCGGTTGCGGACCTGGAGGCTTTCGCGGCCCGTTTTCCGGACGACGGCTGGGCCGACGGGGCGCGCTACTGGCGGGGCAGGGCGCTGGCCGCCCTGGGCCGGCCCGAGGAAGCGGCGGCCGCCTATCTCGACGCGTCTTCCCGGCGTCCCAACACCTATTACGGGGGCCTGGCCGCCGTAGCGCTTGCCGCCCTCGGCAAGGCGGTCCCGGACGTGGTCGCCTCGCCGGTGCGCCGCACGCCCAGCTGTCCCGGGCATGCCGATGCCCCTTTGCAGGCGGCGGCCGACGCCCTGGACAAGGCCCGGCTGCTTGCCGATTCGGGCCTCCCCTCCCTGGCCGGGATGGAGCTGGATTTCGCCAGCCGGGCCATGCCCGAGCGGGCCGATCTGGCCATGGCCGATATTGCGGCGGCCGAGGCGATGGGCCGGCGCGGGACGGTCATGCGCACGGCCTGGCGCACCTTTGGCGGATGTCTTTTGCGCGGCACGGCGGCGGATCTGGCCCCGTTGCGGCAGGCGCTCTATCCCCGGGCCTACGACCGGCTGGTGGTCGCGGCGCTCAAGGGATCGGGCATCGACCCGGACATGGTCTATTCGCTGATCCGGCAGGAGAGTTTTTTCGACCCGAGGGTGGTCTCCGGGGCCGGGGCGGTGGGGCTCATGCAGCTGATGCCGGACACGGCCAGATCCGTGGGCAGGAAGCTCGGCCTCAAGGTGAAGCGCCGGGACCTGTTCGATCCGGCGGTCAATATCAGGCTCGGCGTGGCGTTTTTCCGGGAGCGGGTGGAGAAGGCGGGGAGTCTGGCCGCGGCGCTGGCCGGCTACAATGCCGGACAGACCCGGGCCCGGCTGTGGACGCGCCACCTGGGCGGGCTCGGGCAGGAGCTCTTCACCGAGCTCATTCCCTACACCGAAACCCGCGACTACGTGCGGCGCATCACGGCCAACGCCATGATGTACCGACGCCTTTACGGCCGCTGATGCGCGGCCAGCTCTTCCAGGGAAAAAAGGCGGTCCGGGTCGAGGACCATGACGAAGCCGCCCCCCACCTTGGCCAGCCCCTTGACGAAGCGTGGCGGCACGGCCAGGCCCATGTCCGGGGGCGGGGCGATGTCCGCCGGGGCAATCTCCACCACCTCGTACACGTCATCGGCCAGGGCGGCCACGGCAATCGTCTCGCCGTCGAAGTCGCGTTCCACGATGACCAGGCAGGAGGCCTCGCCCGCGTCCGCGTCGGTCAGTTCCAGCTTGCTGCGCAGGTCCACCACCGTGGCCGCGTTGCCGCGCAGGTTGACGACGCCGCGCAAATGGCCCGGGGCCAGGGGCACCCAGGTGATCGGCAACACGTCAAGCACCTCGGAAACCACCAGGGATTCCAGGGCGAAGCACTCGTTGCCGAGGCGAAACGTCAGGTATTGTTTCGGAATGTCGTCGGCCATGGCACCATCCGCGTTGCAGGGGATATACCACCCAGGCATACGCCATGTGAACGCTTTGGGCAACGCCCGGCCGCCGCTTGCGGAAAAATGTCTCCCGGCGTCAGACCGGACGCACGGTCAACACCGGAATGGTGGCGGTCTTGACCACCTTTTCGGCCACTGAGCCAAAGGGAATGCGGTCCACGCCGCGTCGGCCGTGGGTGCCCATGATGATCATGTCCACACCGGATTTTCGGGCGACTTCCAGAATCTTTTCGGGGGCGTAGCCGTATTCCACCCGGCCCTCGGCGGACACGTCCACGAAGCGCGCGTCCATGAACTCGCGCATGACCCGGTTGGCGCCTTCCAGAATCTGGTCGACCAGGGTCCGGATGCTCTGGGGCGGCACGTACAGGCTCGCGTAGCGGTTCATGCTCGGCGAGACGTAGAGCACGAGCAGCCGGGCGTCGAGTCCTTTGGCAAAGATGGTTGCGTATTCGGCCAGGTACTGCGCGGCCTCCGAGAAATCGACGGCCAGCAGGATGGTTTCGACCTGGGGCGACATGGGGGGACCCTCCGTGGGTTATCCGCCGCAAGGATAACCTATCCCCGACACCCGCGCCCGGCAAGGGGGCGTGGCCGCCCCGGTGGTCCACGAAGGCCTGGAAGGAAAAGGCGCTACAGATCGGTGAGCAGCCGCCGGGCCATTTCCGTCCCGGCCTCGCCGCCGCCGGCCATGCGGGCCAGTTCCGCCGCCACGGCCGGGCCGGAAAGCCGCGCGCAGCGGGTGCTGGTCTGGTCGTTTTCCACGGACTTGCGCACGGAAAAATGCCTGTCGGCCAGCCGGGCCAGCTGGGGCCAGTGGGTGATGAGCACGATCTGGGAGGTCTGGGAGAGCTTTTTGACGTACTCGCCCACGCTGCCGAGCGTCAGGCCGCCGATGCCGGCGTCGATCTCGTCGAAAATGAGCGTGGGCCCGCCGGGTTCGGCGGAAAGGGACATGAGCGCCAGCAAAAAGCGGGAAAGTTCGCCGCCCGAGGCGATCTTGTCCAGGGGCTGGGGCGGCTGGCCGGGATTGGGCCGCCACAGGATGCGGGCGCGGTCCTCGACAAGCGCCGGCGCGTCCACGGCTACCGGGGTATGGACCGTGGCCGGGGAAAATTCAAAGATGACCCGCACGTCCTTGGAAAACCCGAGCCCCCGCAGGATGTCCTCCAGGGCGTCGGCCAGACGCTTGGCCGCCGCGCGTCGGGCGGTCGCCAGCGTGCCGAGCACCTTGGCCAGGGCCTCCATGCCGGCGGCCTCCTCCCGGGCCAGCTGTTTGCGGTCCAGGGCGCAGGCGTCCAGGAAATCGAGGTTGGCCGTGACCTGCCCCCCGAGGTCCACGATCTCGGCCAGGGATTTATGCAGCTTGCGCCGCAGCTGGGCCAAGGTAAAAAGCCGTTTTTCGATGGCCTCGGCGTCGCTGGCCGAGACGGCCGCCCCGGCGGCCGGGGCGCGGCGCAAGCGCACGGCCATGTCCTTGAGCTGATGGCGGAAGGCGGCCACGGCCTCGGCATCCTCGGTGAATTCCGGCGCGACCGTGCCGGCGTGGAGCAGCTCGCGGTGCAGGTCGGCCAGGCTGTCGAGGACCTTGGGCTCGCTTTCGATGCACTCGAGGGCCTTGGAAAGCGCTTCGGAAGCCTTGCGCGCCTCGGCCAGGGCCGCCCGCCTGGCGGTCAGCTCTTCCTCCTCGCCGGGGAGGGGATTGACCTTTTTGATCTCGGCCTGCTGGAATTCCAGAAACTGGCGTTTTTCCTCAAGGGACGAGGCCTTGGCGTCGAGGGCGCGGATGCGGCCGGCAATGTCGGTCAGCTCCTTGACCAGCCGGTTGCGGGCGGCAAGCGGTGCCGGATCGGGCAGGAAGGCGTCGAGGAGCGCCGCCTGGAAGCTCGGCTGGAGCAGGCGCTGCTGGCCGTGCTGGGAGGCGTGGAGCAGGAGTTTGGGGCGTAGCGCGGCCAGGGTCTCACGCGAGGCGAGGGAGTCCCCCACGTAGATGCGGCTGCGCCCGGTGCCGGCGGTCAGTTCCCGGCGCAGGATGAGATCCTCGCCGTCCTGGACGAAAAGCGCCTCGACCACGGCTTTTTCGCAGCCGGCCCGCACCAGCTCGGGCCGCATCTTCTCGCCGGTGAGGAAGTTGACGGCCGAGACGATGAAGCTTTTGCCCGCGCCGGTCTCGCCGGTCAGCACATTGAGCCCGGGCCCAAGCTCCAGCTCCAGGTCGTCGATGAGCGCCAGATTTTTGATTCGCAGCACTTCGATCATTACGCGCCGCCTTGCCTACTGGCGCAGCCTGGGGTCCAGGATGTCGCGCAGGCTTTCGCCGATGAGATTGTAACCGAGCACGGTCAGCAAAATGGCCAGCCCCGGGAAGATGGACAGCCACGGAGCGACTTCCAGCACTTCCTTGCCTTCCATGAGCATGTTGCCCCAGCTCGGCATGGGGGGCTGTACGCCAAGGCCTAGGAAGCTGAGCGAGGATTCGATCAGGATGGCCCCGGCCACGCCGAGGGTCGCCGAGACGAGCACCGGCGCGGCGGCGTTGGGCAGGATATGGTAAAAGAGGATGCCCGGAGCCCGCATGCCCGACACCCTGGCGGCCAGTACGAATTCACGGCCCCGCAGGGTCAGCGTCTCGGCCCGCACCAGCCGCGCCACGCCCATCCAGGACGTCAGCCCGATCACGACCATGATATTGGTCAGCGATGGGGTGAGAAAGGCGATGACGGCCAGGATCAGGAAAAACGAGGGGAAGCACAACATCACGTCCACCCCGCGCATGAGGATCTCGTCGGCAAGGCCGCCGAAATAGCCGGCGCAAAGCCCGAGCACAAGCCCGATGGACACGGAGAGTCCGACGGCGACGAATCCGACCCAAAGCGACACCCGGCCGCCGTAGAGCAGGCGCGACAGCACATCGCGGCCCAGGGCGTCGGTGCCGAGCGGATGGGTTGGCCCCGGGGGCGAGAGGATGGCGTCGACGTTTAAGGCCAGCGGGTCGTAGGGCGTTACGTACGGCGCAGCGAGGGAGGCCAGCGAAATGCCGCCGACAAGGACGAGCCCGGCCCACAGCATGCCGTGCCGAGGCAGATGGCGCCGCAAAAAGCGGCCGAACGCCTTACGCACCGTCGCGACCTCCGAGGCGTATCCACCCCAAAACCATGCTCCTGTTTTTTCCCAACACCATACGTTTCTTCGCTTATATCCTTAGCGGCCGCGCTCTCCAAGGCGTATGCGCGGATCGGCCAGGGCATAGCCGGTGTCGGCCAGCAGGTTGCCGGCCAGGGTCAGCACGGCGCCAAGCACCAGATTGCCCATGATGAGCGGATAATCGCGGGCCATGACCGACTGGTAGAAGAGCTGGCCCAGGCCCGGCAGGGCGAAGATGGATTCGATGATGACCGAGCCGCCGATGAGCCCGGGCACGGAAAGCCCCAGGATGGTGATGACCGGCAGCAGGGCGTTTCGAAGCGCATGCTTGTAGATGACGACATGGCCGGGCAGGCCCTTGGCCCTGGCGGTCAGCACGTAATCCTGGCGCAGCACCTCGAGCATGGAGGAGCGCAGGAAGCGGGACATGCCGGCGAGGCTGCCGAAGGTATAGATGAAGATCGGCAGGGCCAGATGGCGGGCGAGGTCCAGGGTTTTGCCCAGCGGCGACAGGCTGGCGAAGTCCATGGAGGTGAGCCCGGAGATGGGGAGCACGGCCCAGTGGATGCCGAAAAGCAGCATGAGGAGCAGGGCCAGCCAGAATCCGGGCATGGCGAAGCCGATGAAGACGAAGACCGTGGCCGCGCGGTCGAAAAGGCCTCCCTGGCGCACGGCCGAGGCCACGCCGATGGGCACGGCGATCAGCAGGGTGAGGATAAGGGAGAGGATGTTCATGGAAAAGGTCAGTGGCAGGCGTTCCTTGATCTTGTCCCAGACGGGTCTGTGGTCGCCGGAGAGGGACTGGCCGAAATCGAAGCGGACGAGCTTGCCGAGCCAGTCGGCGTATTGGATATAGAGGGGGCGGTCGAGGCCGTAGAGTTTCTGGAGCCTGGCGTGGGTCTCGGCGGTGGCCAGGGGATTGAGCGTGGTCTGCATGTCCGTGGGAGAGCCCGGGGCCAGGTGGATGACGGCGAAGCTGATGAGGGTGATGCCGAAGAAGATGCCGGCGACCCAGAGGGTTTTGCGCAGGAGGCGTTTGGCCAGGACGAGCACGTTAAGGGGACTCCTTGTGGCTATGGCAAGCGCCATCGTACGGTCGGGTTGTACGGGAAACGGGTATGGAAGAAAAGGGCGCTGGGAAAAATGGGCGGGCGGGGGAAAAAGCGCTTGACTTTTTTTTGTGTGAGGATAATTTCACCTCTCGCTGCGGGGCTGTAGCTCAGTTGGGAGAGCGCTTGAATGGCATTCAAGAGGTCGTGGGTTCGATTCCCTCCAGCTCCACCACAGATTTCAAGGGGTTAATTCGAAAGGATTAACCCCTTAATCTTTTGGCTCAGCCAACATGTGCCAACAAGTTTTATTGGCGGGTGTGTATGAGCCAGCACAAGTAGATTTCCCAATTATTTCTACCAGAAACTTTTCCGGCCCCTCTTGATAAAATTTCAAGTGGTTGCCCTGCCCTGGTTTTTTACTGGATCAGAATTTTTTGGATTTTTATTCAGGGCTGGTTTACCTGGGAATTACTTGATGACACTTGGTGGATTTTCAAGCGCTCGGTTTTCCCACCTTGTCATTGGGGTGGAATATTGAGTAGGCGGATAATAAGTCCAGATAATTTGATTTAAATTCGACCAAAGACTGGGAAATTGACAATGCCTAAAAAAAAGTACTCTAAAGAATCAATACTTAAATTACTGCAAAATATTTCCACTAATCAGGGTATTACTAGCTTAACAAAAAAAGATATTTGTAATCACATACCGGCATCAACGGTCAACTATTATTTCGGATCATTGAGCAAGGCTTGTGATGCAGCAGGAATTGGATGTGCAGAAAAAGGAGCAAACCTTGCTAGTATTGCAAAAAGCAACGCTATTGACGACGGTGCTTTGTTTCAATCATTATTTGAACTAGAATGCGACCTTGGGCATACCCCTAGTTACAATGAATATTCTTCTTCTGGCAAGTTTTCTACTCGTCCATTTAGAAAAAGATTTTCCACATGGGGTAATGCTTTAGTTTATTATGAAAAATGGAGGATTGAAAATGAAATTGTAAACAACACAAAGAATACGACAGACGGTAAAAATCAAATAGCACTTAGTGATTCCTTGCCCAGTCGAAGCATGTGCCAGGAAAGGCGTGCAAAAGGTAATACAAATGATGTCTTCAAATTTTATGGTGAACCGATTAATTTTAGAGGCTTAAGACATGCTCCAATTAATGAGCAAGGATTTGTTTATTTATTTGGAATGGTAAGCAAAGAACTGGGGTTTTTTATTGAATCCATTCAACAAGGATTTCCAGATTGTGAAGGAAAATATTTATTTGATCAAAAGAAAAACTTATGGGCCAGGGCTAGAATAGAATTCGAATATTTGTCGTCAAATTTTAAAGAACATGGCCATGATGTAAATGAATGTGATTTTATAGTTTGCTGGGTTAATGACTGGAAAGATTGCCCGATAAGTATTATTGAGCTGAGTAAAGAAATAATAAAGCTTAATTCTAAATAAACTGTCATTGGAGCGAAAATTTGCTTTTTAACAATGTGAACCTATCGTAAGAAGAGATCCTTATCCGACCTCCAAGGAGCCTAGGAGAACTTTAATTATACTTGTTCTGGCTTGTTTTCCTGTGCGAATTCTAAGCACACAAAAAATATCAAAAAAAGGACTTTTGTGAAAACAAATTTAGAATTATATCATGTAAACAGGAAGCTCCCGTGGGGTGGCGATCTATTTGAAGTTGGGAAGAGTTATTCGATAGGAGACAGGTATAATCCATTTTTTTCAAGATTTTATTCAAGTGAACCCCGTCATCCCATGGCTCAAGAAGGAGAAGATTGTCAAAGTTTGTTTGAAAAACTTCAAAAAGATATTGCTTCAGGTCAAGTCAAGATACCAAACGATATCTTTACATACGCTGAAGTATGTGTGCGACACTATCGAATGTTATCGAGAGAATTGTTATTCGATATGGTCAGAGTTAGTATGAATCCAAGCCTACCATCGCGAATGAAATCTCTTTTTATGACTGAGCTTGACGGAATAGAACGCTGGATAAATGTTTTGGGGAAAGATGTTCCAACGCAAGTTGTCAGATGTCTTACGCAAGGAAAAATATTTAAGGTAGATAGCAACCTAATTGATGCAGGTTTCAAGGAAGGTCTTGGTTACTGGCAAGATTCAGCCCTTAAATATTGGGCTGGTCAATCTTCTGATAAGCCAAAATATGAATATTTAGTAGAAGGCACAGTAACAGTCTTGCAGGTAATTTAATTAATCTCTTTGCATTTTGTAAAAATTAATAAAAAATTTAGATATGTACGATAAAAAAATAGCCCACGTAAGTATTGTTGCGTAACTGACGTGGGCTTTTACTAAACTAAACCAAACACTACTCTTCGACTACTTTAGCTTGTTTCTTGCTAAAGCAATGATTTATCTTTCTTGTCTTTAAAAAATTCAAACGGCATCACACCTGCATCTTTTGCCTGCTTCATAAGATCTTTAAGATCTTTAAACCCGTTTTCAGCAATGAAGTTACTAACTTCAGATCTAGCAACTTTATATTCTTTCATGATGTAATCAGAAATTTTCAATGGGTTATTGTCACCCTTAAGTACTGTTCGTTTGATATCACCAGTCATGTCTTCGTTAGCAACTCCATATTTTTGCATGTACTCTTCACGGGAATTAATACCATGCGATTTAAGGTGAACGATAGTAATTGATTTGAACGTTTTGCCGCATACTGCACATCTTACTTTTCCATCAACATATTCGTGTTTAAATTTACCAACAGGAACGGCAGGAAGAGCCATTTGATTTGACGACGCAAGGATGGTGTTTGCTTCATAAGCAGGACCGTGGTCTAATTCTAACAAGTCCTTATAAATTGTTTCAGTTACTTTTTGCAGATCAGAGTAGTGAACTTTCCCATGACGGGCTTGATCTTTAGCTATATCAACTGCTTCAGACCACAATTTTCTATTAAACATAACCATCTCCTTTTAGAATGATGGTGTCCATATAGCTCTCCCGAGAATAATTTGTCAACGTTCACCAGAAAATAGACCAAGTAAATTTTCCGGAGGTCCATTGGGGGAACGGCACTTGGTCTGGCCCATAGGACACCCCCTGAATTCGCGTCCTAGGGGGTCTTCCTGGAGCTTTCCCAGATGGTCCTTCCCATTGGGCTCCCCCAGAGCTAAAACCCCAGGAAACGCCCGTATATCCCCAAAGCCCGTTTTCCATAGGGATTCGCTCGGTTTAAGCTGGCGCACCGTGACAAGTCCATGTGACCAGGGTATCTTCTTTTAAAGAATTAAAAAAGGAGCTATCATGGACAACAAGAATATGGATGCGATAGAAAGTAAGGATAAGATTTTGAATGCTTTTAGACCTATTGAAAATATATTTAAAATAATGGATACGTCTGCACCAGAAGTGTATGGCGAGTTAACGCAGTTGTACTCGGAAATCGGTAATATTCTTTGTAAAAATTTCCGCAATGAACTTGAATCTGTCCTCTTTAAAAATGTCTCTAGAGATATTGACAAGTGAAATTGCTTTGTATGACCATTTGTGTGTGAGACCTGAATGTTCGTAACGCCAATGTTGCAATCTTACTGATGCAATTTAGATGAAATGGTTAAGTTTGTTTTGAATCGCACGAATTCTATACAAATTTCAGATGAAATAGCTGACATTCATATCTAATTAATACTAAGTAAAATGCTTAATGCAATTAGTAGTGTTATTTTAATATAACTATAACTGATCAAAAATGCCCGGATACAAATTTTTGATCAATAAAAAACGAGCCGTGATTTGCAATAACTTCCGCTACGACTGAGAAAAATACTCATGATGATCCAGCTTTTTAACTAGGTAAACTGCCCTCCTGGACCTTTTACCCCTGGAGTCATTAAACTTGGGTCGTAAATTGTCACCCGTCGACCAGGTCCGTTTATTTACTGGGGCTTTCGCTACATCTCCCCATGCCAGCACCGGTAAAGATCGGTTTCTCCAAGAGTACCAGCTACCAAGGCAACTCTTTCGATGAGACACCCTCGGTCTAAGAAATTTTACTCAGTCAGCAATTGACCACGCCCCGCTCCGTTCGGTAACAAAAAGCCCGGATACCCCGTGTCCTCAGTGTTTATCCCCTAGGCTGGCCGCGCGTGATATCTGGTATCGGGATCGGTCAAATGACCATCTAGATTTTTCATCGGGGAAATATGCATATAAGCCCGGCAAAGAGGAGGAGTAAACCCTACCCAAACCTAGGGTATAAATTAAAAAATTCCAATTATATTAATAAGTTATTAAAAAAATTCGCGGAGGTGAATATTTTCTCTAAATATATGAAATTATTATATAATTTAATTTTATTAATAATTTTATAAGTTTAGATAAATTTAATTTAGTTTTTAACTCACATAATTATTTATAAGGATTATGAAATGGATAATAAGGAAGGAACGTCAATAATTCCTATTAATATTGAATCCATTATTGCCGCCCTAGAAACTTTAGAATTTAAAATAAACAAACAAAGTGACTCAGAAGATGTGGTCCAGGCCCGTTTAAGGTTAGAAAGTGGAAAATACTTAAACCAAGCAAAAATCTTTATAAAACAACAAGGCTTGAAGTGGGAAATAGAAGTATCAAAAATAATACCCAAAAAACAAGATGGAACTCCCGTAATTAAGAAAACAACTAGGGCTGAAAGAATGAAGGTTGCATCACTTAAACACATAGAAAAATACTTATTTCTAGGATGGAGCAAGCTTGTTAAAATATCAGAACTAATTAAGGGAGATGATGTAGACGGGTTCATGGCCGATCTAGGGTTCGACAATACAACGGCTAGTAGTCTTAATTATAGTGACTTCTCTATAGCTATTGATGCAAAAGTTGTGATGAAATTATTGAAGAAAAATAATATTAATATTTCAACAGATCTTGTTTTAAAAGCACTTAGAAAAGGCGTAGTATTTGAAGATAAACTTTTGAATCAACTATCTAGTAAGTCACGGCCTGATCTAGTTTTAAAAGCACGAATGCATTATGACCTAACAAAACCTATAGCAATTCAAAATAAATCACCGCTGGCTCTTTCGTCTGAAATAGAAGAAACAATGGAAAAGTTAATTACGTTAATGGGAAAAGCATTAAAAACAGATACAGTCCCGAAGCACATTCCGGGATTTATGTATGAAGATTTAGCGCATTATAATTCTATTTTATATGAAATGTCATTGCCGTTCAAATAGTAGGACATAGCATGAGAATTTATCAATCATCAATAACGGCAGCATCTCTTAGACTTTTAAAAAAGTTACAGCCGGATATTAAAATACACGTCCTTAGGTCGTATTTGGTTGATGGTCCGGGTACATTTGAAATATTAAGTAATAATCCTGGAAATGTAAAATCATTAGCACTTGATTCTGGGACATTTAGTCTTACTCAAAATACCCATAAACACCACATAGATGTTTTGAATTATGCAGATTTCCTAGAAGACTGTTCCGATTTTTATACATTTTATTTTGGATTTGATCCTGAGCATGGAGATGAAGGAACAGAGTCAAGTATTGAAAATCAAAGGATACTTGAATCTAAGGGATTTCAACCAATTCCAGTTATCCAAAATTTAAAACTTGAAGTAGACTATTACGCTTCACTAGCAAGTAAGTATCCACTTGTTGCAATAGGATCAACAAGAAAAAAGAAAATTGATGATCTAGTGAAAGCAACAAATATTTTACATGCCGCCAACATAAAAGTTCATTGGTTTGGGATCGGTAGTTTTAATAAATTAAACAAGGCTCCAGTTTGGTCGTCTGATTGCTCTTCTTTTGCAAAGTGGATTAAAAATGGAAGATTAGTATTTTATGATGAAGTTAACGGCAAAGAAATTTCGTTTGCTACAAGAGAATATGGTAAAAATGGATCGTTAAACAAAGATTATATTAGGATTCACCCTTTGTGCCAAGATTACGAAGACTGGTTGCAAGAAAAACTAGATTTAAGCCTAGAAGATGTTATTCATCATGGTGATATGAAACTTGCCGTTAATAGTTACTACTTCTACGAACTTGAGCAGAAGCTGACCGAAGAACAAACAGCAAGAGGGTGTGTATACGATCATTACTAACAATTATCAAGCAAGGTGTTCAAATGAATGTAGATTCACTGCAACCGCCAGAATTAAGATTTTACAACTACTTATCGCCAAGACCACGATGGGGTAACGGCAAAGAAATGTTTAACATTGGAAGGAAAGAAGATATAATAAATATTGCTGCATACATACAAATGCCAAACCATAGAAAACAGTACTTAAGCTTTGATTTGGATTATGAATGTGCAGCAAATGTTTGGATAGATGAGGGATTGCCAGAACCGACCTTGATTGTAATAAATAATGAAAATTCTCATGCACATTTACATTATGAATTGACCGTGCCGTTACTTTTGCCTATACGCAATCGAAATGCTACGTATAGCTTGAAAGCAAAAAGATATTATGACAGTGTAGTTCTAGGATTATGTGCGAGAATGAACGGCGACATGGGCTTTAACGGGTCCAATATCAAAAATCCATTTTACCAATATATCGAGAAGAAACAAGCAGAACAATTAAATTTGCCGTTCGATAGCAAATGGAAAGTTCATTGGGCTGATCATACTTACGATCTAGACGAGTTAAACGAATATGGACTTACTATAAAGGATAGTGCCGTTAAGCTCGAGATAAATCCCACAAGTAGAAATCAATCTCTCTTTCATTCATGCAGAAAACATGCCTATAAAATTGTAAAGCAATATACTAATGAAAATGCTTTTTATCAAGCTGTGCTAATTATTTGCAACCAGTTTAATGAAAAATACTTAAGAAATATTATTAAAGATCATCCCTACACTTTAAAAGAAGCTGCATCAGCTGCACGTTCTATATCAAATTGGACATGGCAACATAGAAATGATCCAAGTTTTTCAAATTTTAGTAAGAATCGTGGTATCATGGGCTTAACAAGGACATTTCAAGACAAAGGTTCACCAGGACATTTGCAGGAGATTCATGACTGCGAACAAAAAGGAGCTACTTATACTCATTGTATACGAAAAAATAAAACTATTACAAAGATCACTGAAGCAGTGAATTATTTAACTAGCAGTAATATTCAAGTAGATTTGAAAGAAATATGTAAAATAACTGGACTAAGTGTATCAACAGTATATAGATATCAAGATTTAATAGATAGTTTAGATATCAAAATATAATTATATAATTTTAATATTTTATAATAAAATATTTCTATTATATAAATCTATTAAAGAGAACATTATCTGCCATTATCTAATAACCCATTTGGGAAAATGTTCTATTGTATGTCTCATTTATAATTCTCATTAATTATATTTTTCTAACATTGTCAGTTATTAAAAGGCGTATTAGTTTTTTTAGAATATTTCCGAAAGATATATTTAGAAAAATTTGCAGTTTGCAAACACCATGGGTGCTTTGTATATTACAATTCCTTTCCTGGCCTAGCCAGGAGATATCTTGTCTTGAAAAGATATCGAGTCAAAAAATAAACATTACTTAAGAAATACTAGACTAGTCGTACTCTCCTCGAATTATGTCTAACTAAGAATGACTTACTCGTTATGGAGCAATCCAGACGAGGGAGAAGTTGAGACGAAAACCAGCCCGTATGTATGACAATACAGAAGTCAAGGTGGCCCATATGTTGGATGAGGTTCATGGTAAACTGAAATCCGTTGATTTTTAGTAATCATCTGAAAATATTATAGGTCAAGTATAATAATATTTGGATATATGGATGCGATTAGACTCGGGATGGATTTATTGGAATGAAATAGACCAAAGGAAGCCCTTGTGAAAAGATTTTCTGGAGATGAAAAGCTTGATTTTCATGAGGGTGTCTGAAGTTTGTAAGAAACTATCGATTGGTATTCGGTGTAGCATGAAATGTCATTAAATTTAAGCATATGAAAAGTTGCCCCTATAAAAATATAACCCTGCTGTTCATTAGTAGTACAGCGTAATTAAAAGCTACTTAAAAACATTAGACATTTGTGATACATCGAATACCAATTGACGTAGCCGTATGCGGGAAAACCGCTTGTACGAATTAGCTGCAACAGAGGGCTAGGACAAGTAATTGATCCTTTCTACTCTTAGGATTCATGTTTCTATCTGATTAATTTAGATAGGAGCATGTTTCTGTGAACTGCAAAGAATATTTTGCATAAAGGTCTTCATCCTATGAGGACCTTTTTCTTTTATTTACTTTAACGGCAAAATTCATCCGTCTTTTCGGTCTGCTGTCGCTCTTCCCACGATCCCGTACATGGACTGTACCTGTGACACCCCCTGTAAAATCCATTCTCCTGGGTTTTCTGGGCTTTTCCCATGCCCGGGTATCAGTCAAGGGCAAAAACCAACGTATGGGGTTCCTAGGGCCAGATAAGGGCAACCCGCTAGTGCCGGCTGGGTATTTTTGCAAAATTTTAAGGTTAATTTGCGCAAAACACAGATATTTTGCCGTTAATTCAGTGATTTAAACCTATTTAGACAGATATACCTATTAACAACAACATTTCTATGCAAAGGAGTTGTTATGGGTGCCAAGAATGAAACCAATGGTGACGTTCCTAATCAACAGTCGAAAAAGAAACTTGAATCAAAATATGACGCAAAGCTTTTAAGGCAACTGGTCAAGGATGGTCTTGATGCAACACAAATTATGCAGAAGATGTCTATCAGACACAAGCAGACCTTGAAACAATACATCCTTAAATTAATCAGTACTGACAGAGTGCTGTATGAAGTTAAGGACTTGTATACCAAGGACTCGAAACGTCCGAGAGTAAATCAAACTGGATTTTTACGAATTAACCTGAACGCTCACGACCTCGGTGACATTGAAGTCAACGAAGGAGATGAGTACTCAGTCGAAGTCAATGGAAATCAGATCATCCTGACCAAGATTCACCCATAACACTCTAACTGAAATGTCATGTAGATTCGTCTGCATGACATTTCTTATTATTCGCATGTGCTAAGAATATATTAAGTTTAGATATATACTGTGCAAATTTGTTTGCTTTTGCATCATATTTTTATCATTCAGAGCTATGTATAATTATAATTCAGTACGTTTCATTATGAACAATAAAATACAAATATAATTACTATATCCAAAGTACGATTCTACATAGAAACGGACATTGGGATTTTAATGGTGGAGAAATCAAAGAAAAACAAGGAGATAACCTAGACCCACTGGGGCTTGCCCCAGGACAGGCAGTTTCCAATGCTTGATTTTACCATGTTTTAAACCAGAAACAAGGATTGGAGGCAGTTATGAAGGTTGAACCGATAATAGACATGAAGCACATTAAACGCATAAAAAAGCTCTTAATCACTAACCAAAGAGACAGATTGCTATTTATAATGGCAATCAATACTGGCCTCCGGGTACAAGATGTTTTAGCTTTAAGAGTATTAAGTGTTAAGACCAGTAGTACTGGTGATCGAATTTGTCTCAAGGAAAAGAAAACTGGCAAAGAAAATGTGTTCATCGTGAATAAGGAGATAAAATTAGCTCTCGATGAATATTTTGCATCTGTTGAAACCAAGGATAATGACTACCTATTCAAAAGTAGGAAGGGTCAGAACAGTCCATTAACAACATATGCCGTCACTAAGATGGTACAAAGGTGGTGTGATGAGATCGGTTTGAAGATCAATGCGGGTGCTCATACACTCCGCAAAACATGGTGTTATCAACAACGAACATATTTTAAGGTTAGTTGGGCTTTGCTCGCATCTAGGATGCAACATAGTTCGCCGTCAATAACAAGGAGATATCTTGGAATTCAGGAGGAAGAAGTAGAGGACATTTTACTCAATACTATTTGAACTTCAACCAAAGGAGCCAAAAGCTCCTTTATTTAGAATGTTTTGATGCTTAATTCTTACACATGGTTGCATAAAATCAATTATTTAAGATGTAATCTTGAATTTGGAGGTTATTATGGGCGTTTATCAACGCGATGGTCGATGGTTGGTTTATTGGAATGAAAACGGCAAACGTCGTGATAAATCATTTGGGAGTGGAGATAATGGTAAATATCAAGCCGAGATGTTTGATGCAGCTGTGAAAAATGCTAAATCTAACAATCAAACCGTACCTGATCCGAGCTTTGTTCAAACTTATCAAGCCCCAGTAGTTAACGTAAGTCCAATTAGTTATGAACCTGTTCAGCCAGTGGCAACTGTTGAAACTGGTTCAATTACATTTGGGAAACTTGCGCAAAAATACTTAGAACACTTAAGTGCTTCAGGTAAGACCGAGAAGCACATTTTAACTATTGCAAATCTTTTGAAGACATGCTTTTTCACTTTGCTTAGCAAGACAAAGTGTGTTGATACCATGACATATGTTGATGACATTTTGCCGTTTATTAAACACTTTCAAGGAGTGAGTAGTATAACTGGCAGACCAAGATCACAGATAACCGTTAACCGCTATTGCGATTATGTTGATGCAATTTTCAACTTTGGCATTGAAAATGAATTGTCAAAGATCAATCCGATGTCAAAACGAAAACGTTCAAAGGAAAGACCACGTGATGTTCAGCTTAACATCGAAGACATGAAAAAAATTATGGAGAAAGCTGAACCTCATTTAAAATGGGCAATGGAAGTTTGTTTTAACCTGGGTACTCGACCAGGAGAATCCGAACTTCTTTCACTCAAATGGAGTAACGTTGATTTTACTAAGGCAACTGTCCGTATTTATGCAACAAAAACTAAAACATTTAGAACCGTACCGATAAAAGTTTCATTCCTTGAAAAGCTTAAATCTATGCGCGAGTATTCAGTCTCAGATTACATTGTTGAATACAATGGACGTCAGATTAAGTCTTTAAAAGGTTCATTCAGAACAGCTAGTGAACATGCTGGCATTAACTATCCTGTTCGTTTGTATGATTTAAGACACTTATTCGCTACCACTTTGTTGAGTAACAGTGCTGACTTAGCAGCTGTATCAAAGTTAATGGGACACGCTACAGTTAAAATGACAGCTGACACATATTATCACTATCTTGAAGGAGAAAAAGAACGAGCTGTTAGCATGTTGCCTGACATTGCTTAGTTTGTATAAGGAGAGTCGAAAGCCTCTCCTTATGCTTCATTAATTTTTACCACAGCAATGTTTAAATTTGCGATGGCTACCACATGTGCAAGGATCGTTTCTTCCAATGTGCCTATTAATGTTTTTATAGGGAAGAATAGTACTAGTACTTGTCGCAGACATTGCCCTGTCTTGCTCGAAATATTTATATATCCTTGGTGTATAAACGGCAATACTTGCGAGTAATAATTCTCGTTTAGTATCATCGATAGTTTTTGTTCTAAGCTCTTCATTCTCATCATGTTCATGGGCCAAGGCCATGATTGGCACCAATAATCCAGATTCGTTTTCGTCATAAAGTAGTTTTTTCCAATTATATCCACCAATTTTCATTCCAGTCATAAAACCTATAGACCATCTGTTGCCAACTGAAGAATTAGAACCATCTGATTCAATAAGTAATGGATCAAAAGTATCTTTTTCAATCAATACTTTAGCTATACTATTGAAATATCTTAATATTAATGTTGTGTAGCGCTCAGCTTCACTGACTCCATTAAATTCATGTAAATCACCCCATATGTATGGAAAATAAACACTTGGCATGATTAATTCAGGAGAACATACTAGTGCCGTTAGAAACCCATCTAGTGTCTCAATACTCATGGAACCAGGTGATTCTACTAGATAAGAAGCAAGATCATCTATCTCTTCATCTGAAAGCGGTATGTTCAACAAATCGATCATGATAACCTTCTAGGTCAGGCCTGGTCGGCGTCATGAAAATTAAACCGTTCTGATGGCCAGACCAGTAATCCCCGGTCAACTCAGCGAGTACTAGCAAAACCGGCTTAAACTGGGAATATGGAAGTTCTCCGCTGACCGATGACGACTCGGGGATATTCCCAGTAGTTTTTAACAACGATCCGAGAAACCAGGAAAAATCTTCGATTAAGTACGCCAGTGGCTGTACCGTTGGCACTCCCGCCAAAAACCGACCACATATTAGTTGGTTACAGCCAAAAAGAAGCTTTGGCAGCCAACGATTTAACTAGAAAGTCCTATTATTTTAACTATATAGGTGGAATGGCATTCAAGAGGTCGTGGGTTCGATTCCCTCCAGCTCCACCACGAAGCATGCCAAGGGGTTACCGAGAAATCGGTGACCCCTTTTTTTTTGCCTAAGCGCCAACACTGGATGTTGGCGGATGGATATGGGACGATGCCAGAAAGCCCAAGCTATTAGGCCAAGAAACTATTCCACCATCTTGTTTTTCTTACGGCCCCGATCAATGTTGCTTGGAGTAATATGAATGTTGAAAGTCATAGCGGCCCGAAATTTTCGCTAACAATTCCACCAAATAAATGTCAATGAACTTTCAGCTTGAAGTAGACCCCACCCTTTCAGAGGACAGCACCGTTTATAGGATTGTTGACTTTTTTTCTGCTGCTCAAATAGTCTTGAATAATAAATTTATGTTTTCGAGGGCAGATACTTTCCCAGACAAAAATGAAGGAATCGATCGATTACTTACGCAACTGGAAGTTTCTGGTGCTGGGAGCTGTGGTGGAATGGGGTGGACTGACAGAGAAACAGCAAAGAAAAGTCACAGACTTACTCAGAAAAGCCATTATATCAGTTGCTGGAGCCGCGCATGCAATTCTGTCGCAATGTGGTCACTATATTCTCAAGACTTTGCTTCTGTTAGAATATCTACCAAAATTACAAAACTCAAAGCCCTAACTGGAAATATTATAGATGAATATAGTTTCCTACGACTCCGAGAAGAAGATTTAAATAAATCTGTAGTTGTTTGTGTCGAAGCTCGTATAGCTCCTGTTGATTACAAATCATTGGATGTCTTATCATCAAGAGTACAACGCAGACTTAAAGCATTTAGAAGAATTAAGGATCGCTATCTTCGAGAAGGAAAGGAGCTCCCCAAACCAGGCAGCATTCCTCCAAAATATTTTGAAAGAAAAAAGCAAAGACAAATTATTAAATCATTAAAAATGTTTTCATTAAAAGATAATAGTTTTGAACATGAAAAAGAAGTTAGAATTGTAGTTAGGCTAGGCGAAGAGCCCTGCGACGAGGAACTGCTAGCACTTCAGGGTTTTATAGAAACGGAACACCCATATCATAGTCTGATAAAATCTGACCTTGCGCTGTTCGGTAGTGTTAAGAATTGCAATCTCCAAGAAAAAGAATTCGTAAATTGTCCCAATGATTTTATTGAAAATATAGCCATTGATCCTCGCTGCCCTGCGCATAAAGAAGACTTTATGAGGAACTGGTTTCAAGACCATGGAATAAAAGTTGTGAAATCGAATTGTTTTGGGTATATTCCAGACTCATTTGATGTTTTTCCCTCAAAATGACTCTGGCAAAGATCGGTGACCCCTTTTTCTTTTGGAAAAAGCACCAGCGCCAACACTACCCGTTGGCTACGGTGTTGGACCCCGCCCCAGTATCCCCATCTCAATTTTCCCTTCGATTTGTACGAGTAAGTATCCCAGTACTTCTGGAAAGTTCCCCAAGTGTCTATTTGGGTTAGTTTTTCTGTTTCTGTGTAAATTCTTTAGGAATTTTTGCTGGTGGTGCGCTGGTTGGGTCCGGGATGGATTTTGTGGGCTACTATTCAAGCGGCCCGGTCTTTCTGACCTGCCGGTGACTACGTCTGGGCAACGAGAATCTCTGTAAAACAGACAAACCCGAGGGGGCGGCGGTTGTCTACGGCCCGACGTCTTCTCGAAAAGATGCCGGGCCGTTGGGGTTTATTTGGCCTCGCCGCTGACATCCTGATAGATGGCCTTCACCCCTGCCATGGGAATAAACAGGGACTTTTTGCCGTCGAGGAACTTGTCCAGGGAGACCGTGCGGATATTTTGGTTGTCATAGGTGCGGAAATAGATGCGATGTCGTGTCAGGTCATACACGGCTTGCCATTGCGTATAGTCGTAAGCTGTTTTGCCGGCAGCATCCTGTCCGCCGGAGACGCCCACGGGGATGGAAAAGTTGTTGATCAGATTCCAGGCAAGGATGACGGCTTCGTCGTCATTGACCACGGGTTTGGCGAAGTTGGACAGGAAACGTCATGGGCTATGGCCGGGCCTGCCCGACCACGCCGCCGCCAAGCTGGAGCTGACGCGCCAGGGGACGTTTCGCATTTACAATTCCGTGCCGGACATGGGGCAAGGCAATGCCGCCAGAGCCTGTCTGTGCGGGATCGAAGTGGACGCGCTGACGGGCATGGTCAGGCTGGGGAGTCCGTGAAACGGGAGGACCGCCTGCGCGACTACTTCCCGATACGGAAGTCAAAGTGCTCGGCGCCGATTATGCCGGCGCCAGTGCCCGAAAATCCGGCGGTGACGAACTCGAAGGAGCCAAGGCGGCCATCTTCGCAGGCGACCGTGCCATTGCCTTTCTGTTGGGACGCATGCACAAAATCACCCTTGCAGATCACGCCTTTGTTCGTCGTGAGGGTCAAATCTCCATCGCCCCAAAAATGCACAGTCGCCTTCCCGGTGAACGTCTCGGTGCTGTTGAGCACCGCGCCATGGATAGGAAGCGTCATTGCATGTGCAGGGAATATTAAAACAAGAAAAAGAACTGCGAAAGCAGCAGCCAGCTGGGAACAGAGTTTGAAGAAGTGGTACATAACGGCCTTTTTTTTAAATATTTTTCAAAAACCATTTTCCGAGGGCTTCTCTAGATCATGGTTCTCAGGATTCTTGGCTATTCTTATTATATATTACATTTATAATGCTTTGTCCATCCTGCCGGGAGATCTTTGCTGCATTCTTCCGCTGCCTCGCCAGGGACGGCTCCTCCCAGGGCTTTGCAAGAAGCCCGGGGAAGAGCCCCTTTCCCGGGGTATTCCCCGGAGAGACAGGCACAGGCGCCTCAAACGGCGCGGCCGTCAGCGTACATCCACCGCGACATGGTGCTCCCGGCGGTCATCCGCCAGGGGGATCAGGCCCTGCGCCCGTCCCGCACCCGTCTCGATCGTTTCGTTGACCATGACGCCGTCCAGCGTCACCTGTATTTCCCGGGTGGCTTTTGCGCCAAGACGCCTGACCGTGATATGATACACGGTTTCGCGATGGCGGTAGTGGATTTTGTAGGAATCCCAATGCGCCGGCATGCACGGCGCGATGCGCAGCCGGTCCACCTCCAGGGTAAGGCCCAGCAGCGTTTCCACGGTCAGTCGGTACATCCAGCCGGCCGCCCCGGTGTACCAGGTCCAGCCGCCCCGACCCGTGTGGGGCGGCGCGGCGTACAGATCCGCGCTCATGACATAGGGCTCGACCTTGTAGCAGGCGATGGCTTCCGGAGAATTCCCGTGACTGACCGGGGTGAGCATGGCGAAGTACTCCCAGGCGCGTTCCCCCTCGCCCAGCCGGGCCAGGGCCATGGCGGCCCAGATCGCGGCATGGGTGTACTGGCCGCCGTTTTCCCGCACCCCGGGCACGTAGCCCTTGATGTAGCCGGGTTCGAGGTCCGAGGCGTCAAACGGCGGGGCGAGCAGTTTGATGCACCGCGCGTCGCGGTCCACGAGACGCGCGTCCACCGCCGCCATGGCCTGCCTGGCCCGTTCGGGAGCGCCGCCGCCGGACAGGACCGCCCAGCTCTGGCTGATGGAGTCTATCTGGCAGTCCACGTTTTCCGACGAGCCAAGCGGCGTGCCGTCGTCGAAGTAGGCCCGGCGGTACCAGTCGCCGTCCCAGGCCTGGGCCTCGATGTCCTCGCGCAACCGGGCGGCCTGCACGGCGCATGTTTCCGCCAGGGCTCCGTCGCCCCGGCCGCGCGCCAGACCGGTGAACAGCTGGAGGTTCTCGTAAAGAAACCAGGCCAGCCAGACGCTTTCGCCCCGGCCGCCCCGGCCGACGCGGTTCATGCCGTCGTTCCAGTCGCCGCAGCCCATAAGCGGCAGGCCGTGCGCGCCGAAACGCAGCCCGTGCCGGATGGCCCGGGCACAATGCTCATAGAGGCTGGCCGTTTCCGACGAGCGTTGCGGCTGATCGTAATACGACTCCTCGTTTGGATCGAGTTCGCGGCCTTCCAAAAACGGCACGACCTCGTCGAGGACGCCCGTGTCTCCGGTCGTCAGCACATACCGGGCGGTTGCGTAGGGCAGCCACAGATAATCGTCCGAGAAATGGGTGCGCACGCCCTGGCCGTCGGGCGGATGCCACCAATGCTGCACGTCGCCCTGGAGAAACTGCCGCCCGGCGCAGCGCAGCAACTGTTCGCGGGCAAGCCAGGGCGCGGCATGGACCAGGGCCATGGTGTCCTGCAACTGGTCGCGGAACCCGTAGGCCCCGCCGGACTGGTACAGGCCGCTGCGCCCCCAGAGGCGGCACGACAGCGTCTGGTAGAGAAGCCAGCCGTTGGCCAGCACATCGAGCGCCGGATCGGGCGTCTCCACATTGACCGCGCCAAGCGTGCGGTTCCAGTGTTCCCACACCGTTTCCAGGGCCTGGCGCGCGCCGGCCGGGCCGCCGAAGCGTTCGATGAAAGAGCGCGCCTCGTCGGCATCCCGGGCCGCGCCGAGGAGAAAGACGATCTCCCGCTCCTCTCCTTCGGCCAGTTCGATCCGGGTCTGGATGGCGGCGCACGGATCAAGGCCGGCCCCGGTCTTGCCCGACAGAGACTTGCGGCCAAGGGCGGCGGGATTTTCCAGGGTGCCGTTTCGGCCGAGGAATTCGGTCCGGTCTCCGGTCACCGTGCGCTCCCGCTCGCTGACCTGGGCAAAGACGATCCGGCCGCCGCATTCCCGGCCGTAGGCGTTGCGGGCGAAAACCGCCCCGGTCAGCGGATCCTTTTCGGTCACGATGTGCAGGAGATTGGTATGGCGCCACTCGCCGAGCACCAGCTCGAAGTATCCGGTCAGCGACAGATGGCGCGAGCGCCCCGAGTGGTTGCGCAGCTTCGCCACCAGGAATTTGACCGGCGCGTCCATGGCGACATAGGTGGAGAGTTCCGAGAAGATGCCTCCCGCATCATGCTCGAATACGCTGTAGCCGAACCCGTGCCGGCAGACATAGCCGGACCGGCCACGGGCGGGCAGTCCCGTCGGCGACCAGAACGCTCCCGTCCGCTCGTCGCGCAGGTAGAGCGCCTCGCCGCCGACGTCGCCGATGGGGTCGTTTTGCCAGGTGGTCAGCCGGAATTCGTGGGCGTTTTCCGCCCAGGTGTAGGCGCTGCCGCATTCGCTCACGACCGTGCCGATGTGGGGGCTGGCGATGACGTTGACCCAGGGCGCGGGCGTCGTCCGGCCGGGCTCCAGGGTGATGACGTATTCGCGCCCGTCGGGCGTAAATCCTCCCAGGCCGTTTTCCAAAATACGTTCGCGCGCCGGGAGCGCCCGGACCGGTTCGCTGATCGGTCGCGGCAAGGCGGCCAGCCGGGTCGGCAAACGCCTGGCCGGCGGGCGGCGCTCCACCTGCTCGGCCAGGGTCTCGGCGGAATCGGTCAGTACGACCCGGGCGACCGTCTGGAAGAGCACCCGGTCCTCTTCGGAGAGCTCCTCGGCCCGGCGCACGAAAACCCCGCCCGGCCGGTCGATGACCGTCGCTTCGGGACCGGCGTGGACAAGACTCATGATCCGGTCGTGAAGCACCGCCCGGTAGCCCGAGAAATCCTCGTTTATGATCACCAGGTCCGAGGCCAGTCCCTTCATCCGCCAATAGGCATGGGCCGCGAGCATCTGTCCGACCAGGTCGATGCGGTCCATGTCGCCGATGCGCACCAGGACAATCGGCAGGTCGCCCGAAATGGCGAAACGCCACAGTCCGGACTGGCCGAGCTGGTTTCGGGCAATGACGCTTGGCGCGGCGCGGTGCAGGGCGTTGCCGAAAACGACGCAGGAGGCCAGGCGGCCGTATATCTGGGCGTCGGCTTCGGCCGCGCCCAGGTGGCGCAGCACTTCCTGGCTTTGAAACCAGGCCATTTCAAAGGCCCGCTCGACAAAATGCCGGTCGCCGTATTTCTCGATCACGGCCAGGGCGGCCTCGCGCGTGTCCGCGACGCCGGAGATGATCTGCACGGCCACCGATACGTCGGGGGATACGGTCACGGTGCGACGGATGGAGACGATGGGGTCGAGCACCGCGCCGGCGGTATTGGAGAGCGCCGCCGGGCCTGCGCGGCCGGAGAGGGCCAGGGGATTGGCCGCCGTTCGGCCGCGCCCGATGAAGGCGGCACGGTCGGTCTCGTAGGAGGCTTCGCCGGCAGCCACGCCAGGGGCGGCAAAAAGGTGAAACATCCACGGCGTCCGCTCGTCCGGCGTGCGGCGTCGGCGCGTGCACAGGATCGCCTGCCGGTCGGGCAGAATCTCTGTTTGCACAAAGAGGTTGCTGAAAGCGGGGTGGGACAGGTCGGCATTTTGCGGCGCCAGCACGACCTCGGCATAGCTCGTCACCTCGATATGCCGGGGATGCGAGGACAGGTTGGTCAGCGTGACCCGGCGGATCTCGACGTCGTCCTCGGGCGAGACGCTGATCTCGGTGTGGGTTTCGATACCCTGGTCGCGTCGCCGGTATTCGGCCCGCGCCTGCACGAAGGCCGCCTCATAGTGCTCGGCCGGATGCAGCGTCGGCTGATGGGCGCTGGACCAATACCGCCCGGAGTCGCTGTCGCGCAGATAGATGAACGTGCCCCAGCCGTCCGATGTGGCGTCCTCGCGCCAGCGGGTGACGGCCAGATCGTGCCAGCGGCTGTAGCCGCCGCCGGCATGGGTGGCCATGACGTGGTACCGGCCGTTGGAAAGCAGATGGACCTCGGGCAGGGGCGTATTCGGATCGGTGAAAACGCGCATGATCGCGCCCGCTTCCGTGGCCGGGGGACGGGCTGCGGCGCTTACTTCGGCGGCATGCGGGTGGAGCGTGGCCGCGTTTTTCGGCACCCGCTCCTGCAGAAGCGACTGCGTCGCCCGGATGGAGGGCGCGGCCAGGAAGCGACGTTGCATCGGCTCGCCCAGCAAGGCCTGGGCGAACGCCAGCAGGCTCATGCCCTGGTGGTGGGCCATAAACGCCCGCACCACGGCGTGATTGTTTCCCCGGGGCACGCGGGCGGGGGTGTAATCGATCGCCTCGTAGAAGCCGTAGACGCCCTGGAAGCCCTCGGCGGCAAGGCGTTCCAGGTTGCGGCAGGCTTCCCGCGGCGCCACGAGCAGGGCCAGGGCGCTGGCATAGGGCGCGATGACCAGATCCTCGCCGAGCCCCCGCTTGAACCCCAGTCCGGGCACGCCAAACGCCCTGTACTGGTAGGCTTGATTGACGTCCACGGCGTTGTAGCAGGATTCGGAAATGCCCCAGGGCACGGCGCGTTGCCGGCCGTATTCGATCTGGCGCGACACGGCGGCCTTGCAGGTCTGGTCGAGCAGGGTGTGTTCGTAATGGGGCATGACGAGTTGCGGCATGAGGTACTCGAACATCGAGCCGCTCCAGGAAATGAGGCTCGGGTCGCCGCCGTGGCTCGTCAGGAGACGCCCGAGGGAAAACCAGTGTTTTTGCGGGATTTGCCCCTCGGCAATGAGCAGGAAGCTGGTGAGTCGGGCTTCCGAGGCGAGCAGGTCGTAGCAGGACGGGTCCCGCCGCCGTTCGCCCACGTCGTAGCCTATGGCCAGCAGGTCGCGCGACGTATCGTAAAGAAAGGCAAAATCCATGGTCGCCAATTCGTGGCAACGCTCCAGCAAATCGTCGATGACGCCAAGGCGTCGCCGGGCTTCCCGGGCCTGGGGAGGTGTTTCGGCGGTCAGCGCGCCCTCTCCGGCCAAGGTCGCCAGGGTCGGGTGCGCTGGCCCCGGTGCGAACAAACGAAGCTCTTCCCGCAGGGCGCGGACCTGCCGGTTGAAGGCTTGCGCCCAGTCATGCGGCAAGGTGTCGACGGCGTCATCCCGGGACAATTCGGCCAGCAGGTTCTCCCCCATGTCCTGAAGCGCGGCCAGTACGGCGTCAATGGCCGCCGGGTCGCGCGGCGAATCTTGCCGCCCGGCGTCGCGCAGCGTCTCCCGAAGTTTCGCCACCTGCCTGGCGAGAGCCGGGGCGCGGGAGGCGGAGACGTGTTCGGCCAGCACCCGCACGGTATCCCCAAGTCCCGTCAAGGCGCGGGGGGACAGCACCGGCTGGTCCTTGAGCTCGGCCAGTCCCGCCTGCAAGGTCAGCAGGCAGCCGGCCAGGTTGCCGCTGTCGACGGTGGAAACGTATTGGGGACGAAGGGGGGTGAGCGTTCGCGTGTCGTACCAGTTGTAAAAATGGCCCCGGTAGCGCGTGAGCGTTTCCATGGCCGCCAGGGTGGCCTCGGTGCGGCGCAGTAATTCCCCGGCGCCGATGTAGCCGAAATCCCAGGCGGCCAGATTGGCGAGCAAGGCCAGGCCGATATTCGTCGGCGAGGTGCGCGAGGCGAGTATCTCCGTGGGATATTCCTGAAAGTTGTCGGGGGGCAGCCAGTTGTCCTGCGGGCCGACGAAGTGCGCGAAGAAGTGCCAGGTGCGCCGGGCCGCTCCCCGCAAAAACAGCCGCTGATCGGCGTCCAGCTCCTGCACCGGGGCCGAAAGCGGCCGGCTGATCCACCAGGCCACGACCGGCGAGACCAGCCAGAGGAGCAGGACGGGCGCGCACGAGAGCAAGGCCGCCGGTTGCCCAGGCGTCAGGGCCACGGCCAGAGCCACGGCCAGGGCCGGCGCGAACCACATCTCCAGGGCAAAATCGGCCAGACTGCGGCGCGCGTTGCGCCGCGCGTAGGCGGGACCGTGCCAGAGCAGGAGGCCGCGCCGCGTGAACAGCATGCGCAGGCCCGAGCCGGCGACAGCATCCAGGCAGACAAGCGCCTCGTAGGGCAAAAAGGCCAGGGTCAACAGCGTAAGCAGCAGCGGCCGGCCGGCCGATTTGCCGGTCTGGCGCAGTTGCGTCAGCCAACCGCGTTCCCCGGGCTTGCGCACGAGTTCGAGCAAGGCTCCCGGCAACACGGGCAGAAAGACCACCCCCACGACCAGCAGCGTCCAGAACCAGGCCGGCCCGGGCCCAAAGAGCCAGCCCAGGACCAGCAAGGCGCACAGTGACGGCGCGACGAGGCTGCGGCGCAGGTTGTCGCACAGCTTCCATACCGACAGGGCCGTCAGCGGATTCGGTTGCCGCCGCGCCTTTTCCCCGCCCGCTCCGACGGGCCCGGGCACGCGCGGCATAAGCCAGCCGGCCAGTTGCCAGTCCCCCCGTATCCAGCGGTGCCGCCGGCTGACATCCATGGCATAGCTGCGCGGGTGCTCCTCGATGAGATCCACGTCGGTCACCAGGGCGGAGCGGGCATAGCCGCCTTCCAGAAGATCGTGGCTCAGGATGAGGTTTTCCGGAAAGCGTCCGTCCACGGCCTGACGAAAGGCGTCCACGTCGTAGATGCCCTTGCCGATAAACGATCCTTCGCCGAAAATGTCCTGGTAGGCGTCGGACACCTCGCGGGTATAGGGATCGATGCCGGCCTCGCCCGCGAAGAGTTTCGCGAAGCGCGACTGCCCGGCGCTGGCCAGACTGATGGACACGCGGGGTTGCAGGATGGCGTGCCCGCAGACGATGCGCCCCTTGGCGGGATCGTAGACCGGGCGGTTGAGCGGATGGGCCATGTTGCCCACAAGCGCCCGGGCCGCGTCCCGGGGCAGTTGCGTGTCGGTGTCCAGGGTGATGACGTAGCGGATCGAAGAGAGGAGGGACGCATCGCCCACGATCTCCGAAAAGGCGGCTGCGGCTTCCCCCCGCAGCAGGGCGTTGAACTGTTCGAGCTTGCCGCGCTTGCGCTCGTGGCCCATCCAGGTCCGTTCGGAGGCGTTCCACTCCCGGGGCCGGTGGAACAGGAAAAAGATGCACGGCCGGTCGTCGTGGTAGCTGGCGTTCAGTGCCTCGATCGCCGCGCGGGCATGGGCGAGCGAGGCGGCGTCGTTTGGCAGCACGCGCTCGGGCGCATCGGGGAAATCCGTCAGCAAGGCGAAAAACAGATTGGGGTCGCGATTGCCGAGGTAGCGGATCTCCAGGGCTTCGGCCAGGCTGTCGATGTCTTGCGGGGAACCGAGCAAGGTCGGAACGACCACCATGGTGCGGTGCCCGGCGGGGATGCCTTGGGAAAAATCCATTCGGGGCAGGGAGCGCGGCGGCAGGAGCCAGGTGGCTGTCAGGTTGACCAGCGGGACGGCCAGGGCCGAACCGCCGAGCGCGCCGGTGATCGCGACAAGCCAATACCGCCAGTCTCCCGGTGAAAACCCGCCGAAAGCGGCCAACGCGAGCCAGGCCATAAGGAGGGTCAGAAGCAGGATGGGGCCGAGGTACAGGACCAGGCGGACCGTCCGGTTCGTCCGGCCGGCCCAGGCCGCCAGCGACAGACGGCAATCGACCGCCCGTTCCAGCAGGGGCCGGCCCCGATCGAGCAGGTAGTAGCCGACATGGGCGGTGCGGTCGTCGGCGCCGCGGCGCTGCGCCGCCGCGCGCGCCAGCAAAAGGACTTGCCGAGTCACCGCCAGTTCGCTTTGCGCGCTGCCCCTGGCCACCTCCTCGACGACATGCCGGTAGCGGTCGCGGGTGGCGAAATCCTGGAGGGCGTGCATCCCGGCCGGATCTTCGCGCAAGGCCTGTTCGACGAGGCTTAGGGACTCGACGTATTTCTTCCAGTCCATGGCCCCGATGAAACGCAGGCTGCCGATGCTGTTGGCGATGGAGAGCTGGTTGGTCGCGGCGGTTCGGCCGGCCGCCTCGGAAAGCTGGGTGGCGGTCACCCCCTGTTCGAGGAGTTTTTGGCCGATCCAGGTCTGAATGAAGGCCATGGAGGCTCCCTGGGTATGGAGCCGGGCATGGAATTCCTCCACAAAGGCCGCGGTCAGCGGCACATCGGCGTTGGCGAATTCGGCCAGCAGCAGGATAAGCTTTTTCGGTTCCTTTTCCGCCGTGGCCTGCATGCGTTGCGCCCAGAAGATGGCCGCGTCGCGTTCCTCGCGCCGACGCGCGATGCGGATCGCGATGCGGCGGATGTTTTCCAGCAGCGCGAGCTGGAGCATGATCGGGAAGGCCCACAATTCGCCCAGCATCAAGGGTGTGGCGGTCTGGTAGGCGGCAATGAACTGGGTGGCGTTGTCATTGTCGATGCGGCCGTCCATGTGCGAGATCAGTTCCAGCGCCAGGTCATAGCTGCGGGGGAATCCAGCCGACGGTCCATTGGCCAGTCGCGGCAACTGCCGGCTGTAGCCTCGGGGCAGATGCCGGCGGGCCAGACTGATCTGCTGCTCGATGAGATAGAAATTATCGAGCAGCCAGGCCTCGGCCGGCACGACCCGTCCCCCCGGCGTGGCCGTGACCGTCACGATGTCGTAGGCCGCCCGCAACGCCCGGGCATTGTCCGCCAGTCGCGGCAGCAACATATCCGGCCCAGGGTGGGGATCAAGGGCGTGCAGGCCGGCCAGTTTGACGGCGTGCAGCGTGAGCTGGTTGAGGCTGTAGAGTTCCGAACGCAACAGTTCGGTATTGTGGTCATTTCGCAGGGTGTGGCGCGCCCGGGTTTTCAATCCGAACTCTTTGATGCTCATGCTGCATTCCTTGCTCGAGCCCGAGATTTTGCGCGCAGTCTTGGCTTTATGTCATACGGTCTGCTGCAATCTGAAGCCAGGTTGTTGATGCGTTCCCCCCGGTTGCGACCTCGGGGGCGATTTTAGCGGTTGTTTTCCCCCACGGCCGGGGCGCGTTGCGACGAATCTGCCGCAACGCGTCATCTGCCGGTTTTCCCGCGCCTGCCGACCGAGGCGTCCTCTCGCCGCCCGTGCCTCATACGGTCCGGGAGGACTCGTTCGCGGTGGAATCGGCCCAGGCATCCGTGGCCAGAAGGGCCCGCTTGGCCACCAACTGAAAGTGCCGGCCGAGGATGGCCAGTTCCACGGCCACGGGCAGCGCCTTGCGCTTGGTCAGGGCTGTTTTGAAAAGAAGCTTCCAATAGTCGAACCTGGCCCGGGACAGGATGCCGATGCGCCACAAGCTCTTGATAAAGGCCTGAAAATCGCTCCAGGCAAGTTTTCCCCGGGCGGTCGGATTGTAATTTTTCAGAAAGGTATTGATGCGGTCATAGTAATACTCGGGTGCGTAAAGCGTGGACAGAAGGTTTTTGTAGCCATTGATCAGGGCTTCGCGGCGCATGGTCGGAATGAAGTTCAGGCTGGCGTCCGTGTTCTCGCCCGTGGCATTGCCAAGGAGCCGGTTTTCGGCCTTGAGTCGGCGCCATAACCGTGTCTTGGGCATGGCGGTAAGAATACCGACCATGGCCGTGACCACCCCGATTTTCTGGATGAAGCGGATTTGCTGTTCGAAGATGCCTTCCGTGTCGCTGTCGAACCCGACGATGAACCCGCCCATGACCTGTAAGCCGTTTTGATGCAGGATCTTGATGGCTTGGGAGAAATCCATGGCCACGTTCTGCTTTTTGCCGCACTCCTTGAGGCTGTCCGTGGAAGGCGTCTCGATGCCGATGAAGACCTTATGGAAATTGGCCTTGCTCATCATACCCACCAGTTCGCCATCCCGGGCCAGGTTGATGCTTGCCTCGGTCATGAATTTGAAGGGATAGCCATGCCGCGTCTGCCAGTCGATGAGCCGGGGCAGGAACTGCTTCACCGAGGCGATATTGCCGATGAAATTGTCGTCCACGATAAAGACCGGGCCGCGCCAGCCGGCGTCGTGAAGGCTTTCTATTTCATGCAGCATCTGGTCGGGGGATTTGACCCTGGGACGTCGGCCGTTGAGGACCACGATGTCGCAAAACTCGCAATCGAACGGGCAACCGCGTGAGTATTGCACGGACATGGTGACATAGTCCCGGAAGTTGATCAGATCCCATTGCGGGATGGGCGTGCAGGCGATATCCGGCCGCTCGGAGGAGGTGTAAAGAGGCTTGGGCGCTCCCCGGCGCAAGTCCTCGAGAAAGAGCGGCAGGGTGGTCTCGGCTTCGTTGAGGACGAAATGGTCCACGCCCTGGAAACGCTCGGGCTGGGCGGTAAAGGCCGGTCCGCCGGCCACGATGCATTTGCCCATGGCCCGTGCCCGGGAGATGACGTCCTTGGCGCCGGCTTCTTGTACGACCATGGCGCTTATGAAGACCATGTCCGCCCAGGCCAGGTCCTCGTCGCGAAGGGGCGCGACGTTGGCATCGACAAGTCGTTTTTCCCACCGCGCCGGCAGCATGGCGGCAACCGTCAGCAGGCCCAGCGGCGGAAAGGCCGCTTTTCGGGAAATAAACGGCAAAATATGTTTGAAGCTCCAGAAGGTATCCGGATAGATTGGATAAACCAGAAGAATTCTCATGATACAAGACCTCCCTCCGTTGGTGTATCTCAAATCTGTATCCGACATTCCCTCCCTTTTTAGCACAAAAAGCAAGGAAGTCCTTCAATAATCCTTATGATACCTCCTCCGTGTGAAGCGTTTCCCAGGGTAGAGTCCACGGAAGTGGTGTAAATTCTGGGGTCGTCCAGGCCAGGGTCCGTCTTCGTTGCCGTGGGCGGCGACCAACGCGTTGCCCTGTAACGGTGCCGATTTTTCTGGCGTTGCGTCTGAAATGTCCAAAAGTCCAAACCGGGGCCTGAGCCCCCCATGGGAATCTCCTCAGACATCCCAATGCGAAAAAGAAAGGCCCCGACTGCATAAGCCGGGGCCAGTAAATTTACGCTGTTAAAAAAGACTTATGGGTTAACGATTGCGCCTCGCCGAGAAATGTAGCGCTGGTGTTTACCACACATGGAGTTTGCCAGATTTTCTTTTTTACTGGCCTTCAAGCGCTCTACTGCGAGGAAAACTCTCCGACAATTGATTCACCCAATGGCATTTCCTCCGTTAGGGTTGCTAACAACCTTCACTTGGGACACGCCTAAGATATAGGTCCGAGGCAGATCACTGTCCAGTCCTTTTTTCAAAAGAAAAAGGGGTCACTGATTTCTCGGTGACCCCGTGGCATTTAACTTGGTGGAGCTGGAGGGAACCGAACCCACGACTTCTTGAATGCCACGTCAGCAATCCATTGAAATTATTAATCTAAAAAATGGCCATAGAGCCGTTGTTGGCTCCTGCCAACAGTCACCAGTAGCCCTGTGGCGCATCAGCCAACGGACAGCCAACAGACTGCCGACGGGTACCAAAGCATCTGTGGCTCGCCTGCCAACGGTCCTGTTGGCGCGTCAGTGGCTGCGACGTCGTGCGCCTCGTACCGAAGATTGACCCTGCCTGTAATCCATTCTATGCAGCAGCCCTGGGTTGTAAAGTCGCCCCCTCTTCCTTGACAAGTTTATACAAGAAAATCATTGTGTTGGTTAGAGGGGGGGCACGCCTCGACGCATCACAGGCCAGGGATGTTAAATTTTTTTCGAATAAGCTGTGAGTCGTAATGACCTGGAAAAGCCGATTTCAGAAATTATTCCCCCCCGATATGCAACGGCGAGGAGAGAGCTACTTTCGACGGAATGTAGTTAGCCTTGATAAGGTCACTGACTCGAAGATATCATCTGTTGTATCAGGATCAAACGATTATTTTGTCGAACTAATTGACGAGGAAATGACTGGTGCCTTTGCACAAGCGCTGTGTGAATGTCCTCATTTTAAGCGTGGCTATCTTTGCAAACATCTTTGGGCGACTATCCTTGCAGCCGACGCATTTCTTGCAAACAAAAAGACCGCCAGGGACAATGCTGTTCTGAGCGAGTCCAGTACTCCTTGGCGCTCACTCCTATTTCCAGGCCAACTGGATAAATCAAATCGCCGAAACAGGTGGGAAGGAGTACCGGGCGAGTACATGCTTCGCTACGAGCTTGCTATCACTCGCACTAAAATAACATTCTCCGCTCTTAAGCATAAGGTTCTGAAGGATGGTGGATTAGGCAGACAAATCCAACCGGCTTCCCATGACATTCTGAACGAGCAAGATCTGCCGCGAACAGACCGGTCTGTGCTTGAAATGCTTCTCTCCCTCTATTACCGTAGCATGTTTGACGGAAATCACTGGTCGAGAAGCTATTCCACGCGTAGATTCGACAGTTACAACTTAGAGCCAGTCTCAATAAAAATGTTGCTCCCTGAGATAGCTGCAACAGGTCGTTGTGTTGTCTTGCTCGACGGCCAAAAAATAGCTGACCCTTTACATCTTGGCGACCCATTCGAAGGGAAACTAGAGTTTGCGCTTGACCCAGATTCTCAGGGTAATCGCAAAAAAAATCTCGTCTATGAACCACAAGTTCGCATTGGAGATTCAATTATTCCGTGTGCGCAAATTCCTATTTTCTTGAATGCCGATCCTCTGTTTTTCATCTTCAAAGAGCAACTATACTCTCTCCATGGCCCAACCATTGAATGGGTGAGACAGATACGCAGCCATAAACATAAAGTTAAAGTGCCCAAAGCCGAAGTCAAAGAACTCTTCCAAGCTGTTGACGCGACCGACACTCCTACTGACTTGGTGATCCCTAAAGAATTTGAACCAAAGGCAGTGCTCGGCATTGAACCGCAACCATGCTTGGAAATCGAGTTTACCAATGATGAACATGTCGCGCGACTTTGGCTGGACTATGATGGTTCCGAGATTCTTTTTGACGATGCCAGGCCCGCGATTTTGGATATTGAAACATGGACGCGCACCGAACGCCACTTCGAAACCGAAAAGGCCTTCTTCAATCGCATAACCCAGTTGGGATTCGATTCCCAAGGCGCCGGGTTCACGCTGCCCCAGGCGTCGTCATGGCAGGTTCTGAAGAGCTTGGCACCCCTTGTGGAGGATGGTTGGACCATCCGTAGTCGGGACAAGCGCAAACTTCACGCCGGTAAAATTTCTGGAATGCGCGTCACCAGCGGCCTAGACTGGTTTGACCTGGAAGGAAGCGTTGCTTTTGGTGACGTAATTGTGCCACTGCCAACGGTGATGCGCGCATTTCTGCGCGGCGAACAAACGCTGCCCCTCCCCAATGGCGAAACGGGTGTTCTGCCGCAAGAATGGCTCGCCGCCAATGCTCCCGCCTTGTCTATGGCTGACACAACCCGTGCCAAGGATCTCACCCTCCGCTTCCATTCAGCCCATGCGTTGCTCTTGGATGGCTTGTTGGCCGAGACCGAGGCGTTGTCCATGGACAACGGGTTTGCCGAAAAAATACGGCGCATGAAGGACTTCGCCAGCGTCACGCGCTTCGCACCACCATCAAAATTCCAGGGGGTATTGCGTCCCTATCAACTCGAATCCCTGGGCTGGCTTGATTTCCTGAAGACCTTCGGCTTCGGTGGCATCTTGGCTGACGATATGGGTCTCGGCAAGACCGTCCAGGTTCTCTCATGGATTACCCTGGAAAAGGAACGTGGGGAATCGGGCCCGAGCTTGGTCGTTGCACCCACTTCGCTGCTTTTTAACTGGCGGGACGAGGCAGCACGATTCACGCCTGACATCCGTGTCCTCATCTACGCCGGCGTGGACCGATCCATCCACGTTGATTCCATCGAAAAGCACGACCTGATTTTGACTACGTATGGTCTCTTGCGGCGCGACGTGGCGATCCTGCGCAAGGTGCCCTGGCGGTGGCTAATCCTCGATGAGAGCCAAGCTATAAAAAATCCTGATTCCCAGACTGCCAAGGCCGCGCAAGTGGTTACTGCGGAGCACCGGCTTTGCATGACCGGCACTCCCCTGGAGAACAAGCTCGATGAGCTCTGGTCACAACTCCATTTCTTGAATCCCAATATGCTGGGGTCGCGAACTGGTTTCGACACCCGATTTTCTAAACCCATCGGCCAGGGTGACGAGACTGCAAAGAACTTACTTCTTCGCGTCATCAAGCCTTTTGTACTTCGGCGGACTAAAGAAATGGTGGCGGCGGACCTGCCGGAGAAACAAGAGTCCATAATCCACTGCGAAATGACCACGCCTCAAGCTGCTGTCTATGCTCGACTGCGTGATCACTATCGAGCGGAAATCCTCAGTGCCGTGGATGCGGCAGGGCTGAATCGTTCGAAAATGAAAGTGCTGGAGGGCCTTCTCAGGTTGCGTCAGGTTGCCTGTCATCCTGGTCTCGTCGGCGAGGAAGCCGCTGGTTCGGGGAAGCTGGAGGAGCTCATCCGCTTGCTTCACGAAGTAATGGATGAAGGGCACAAGGCCCTTGTATTCTCCCAGTTTACAAAGTTCTTGGCGATTATCCGCAAGCGGTTAGAAAGCGAGGGGATAGCTTACGAGTACCTTGATGGCCGGACCCCACCCAAAGCGAGAGAATCACGGGTGGTTACTTTCCAAGATCCATCAGGCCCGCCGGTCTTCTGTATTAGCCTTAAGGCAGGGGGCGTTGGCCTCAATCTGACGGCAGCCGACTACGTGTTTATCATGGACCCTTGGTGGAATCCCGCTGTTGAGAACCAAGCCGTGGATCGTACACATCGTATCGGCCAAGACAAAAAGGTGTTTGCTTACCGGCTCATTTCTGGGAGTACCATCGATGAAAAAGTTCTCAACCTACAGCAGGACAAACGTGAACTGGCAGAAATGCTGGAGGCGGGAGCGACATCGATGATAAGCTCATTGACCCGAGAAAACCTCGGAATGCTACTCTCTTGATGCGGTGGGTACGCAATGTGGACAGGAAACCGGGCCCAGGGCTTGTTTGCCGGCATTAAAAAAACAAATCAGGATTGACGTTGAACCGTTTGGCAAATTTTTTCGCAGCCTCTTTGCTTATCCCCCGCTTGCCGGCCAGGATAGCCGAGATATGGCTTTGCGGCGCACAATCGGTCAGGTCGGTTTGCTTCAAGCCGTGCTGCTCCATGAGGAAGCGCAAAACGGCCTTGGGTTCCACCTCGGGTATATCCACGTGCTCGGCCTCATAGGCTTCCATCTGGACGGTCAGGTAATGGAGCACGTCGGAAAGGGGGTGCGTCTCGTCGTCACGGATTGCATCTAGCAGCACGTTCACCAGATCCGCGACGCGCGCGTAGTCCTCTTCGGTCTTGATCGAGGTCACGCCAACCAATTCCTTGAACGGCATCCAAGCCTGAAGGATGGCGGCGGGATCAACAGTCGGTGTGGTGCAGTTCATTTCTCTCCCCTCTTCCAGGCGCCCTTATCGTATTCCTTGTGCGTCAAGACTGCCCGGATATATACTTTTTGCCATTCGTATCGGATCACGGCAATCAGGCGGAACTTGTTCCCGCCAATATCAAAGACCGTGAAGCCGTCAACGTAATCCGCACTCGCAAAAGTCTGCCGTATCTCGCTGAAATTCTGAAAACTTTCCCGCCGCATGATGCGATACCACGTGTCGAGCGGTTCTTTTGCGGCTGGGTGCATGGTCCAAAAATCGACAAGTGCGGGTTTTGCGATCACGTGCATATCAATTTGATATATACTTTTTTGGTATGCGTCAAGATGGAATCTTGGCAAACAAGGTGCCTAGTGTCACGTTCGCTAAATTCCAGTGATCTATGAGGAGAGCGGTTTCCCCTCGTAGGTCCATTTGAAGGGATGCGCCCGTTGCTCGTTGTAGCGCCGAATAGAGGTCATGATCTGGGAGACGAGGGCTTGCCTCGATCTCCAAAAGCCTCCCTTGAGAACGTCTTTTGTGAAGATGTTGAACCATATCTCGACTTGGTTCAGCCAAGAGGCGTACGTAGGCGTGAAGTGCAGGCTCAGGCGGCGACGTTTTTCAACCCATGCAAGGACGTCCTTGTGTTTGTGAGCGCTTAAATTGTCCGCGATAATATGGAGTTCCTTGCCTGGATTTGAACGATAAAGGTGCTTGAGAAAGTTAAGAAAATTAGTATGGTTCGTACTATCAACACAACGGCCTTCGATTGTTCCTTCATGTACCGAGAAAGCAGCGAGAAGACAGGTTGTCCCGTTGCGCTTATAAGTTGCTGTCAATCGTTTCGGTTGGCCTGGGCGCATTGGCAAAAGTGGCTGCGTCCTGTCGAGCGCTTGAATTTGCGATTTCTCATCGACGCACAAGACAATGTCGTTGACTGGCGGTTCCATATAGAGGCCAATAATAGTTGTTTGCTTGGAAGCAAATTCTGGGTCAGGACTTTTCCCGCATCAGTGCTTCACTTTGTGGGGTTTGAGGTCTCCAGCATTGAGAATTTCATGGATTGTCGAAACGGAATAGCCGACAGCATCAGCCAGTTTTCGCATGCTCCAACGGGTGCTCCCGTCGAGTGGCTTCGTGCAGGCAAGGGCCATGACCTCAAGGCGTTGTTCTTGTGTGATGGTTTGGGGACGGCCTCGTCCAGGCTCATCGGCAAGGCCCTCGAATCGATCAGCGGCAAACCGCTTACGCCACTTCAGGCAAGCGTTGACACTCAGGCCGGTGCGCTTGGAAATTTCCTGCAACGACAACCCTTCAGCAGCGGAAAGGACGACCCGCGCCCGAACGCCCATGCGCTGCTGCGTGGTGCCAGATGCCGCCAAAAGTCTCAAGGCGGTCGTCTCTTCCTCAGACAATTCAAGGCGCTTAATAGGTGCTCCCATCCCGATCCTCCCGGGATGAAATATATCAATATTATTTCACGAACGCAACACTAGAATGCGCACCTGGTGGTCATCGAAGGCGACTCCTACCGGGGGCGGTATCGTCCTGGTGGCGTAACCGACACGAAGCTCCTCCTTGATTGGAGCAACGAGGCCAGATTCAAAGGCGATGCGGGAGAAGGGCCAGAGCTTGCGCTTACGATTGCTGTGGGCTGTTATTTTTTTTGATCAACAGATCGGTTTGGCTTTGGCCTCTCCGCCAACTGGGAAGAGTTTTTTTCTTTTTCCTGACGGTTTTGTTTGGAGTTTGGACGCGCTAACCATGTAAGAAATTCTTTCTTTGCCTGATTGGCCAGTTTTACCACCTCCTTGTATTTCGTTGCATTTTTGTTCCCATCCAAGGTTAAATTGCGACCAATAGCCAGAGCACCTATAATGGTCCCAAGCCGATCGTATTCAGGAGTTATGACATACTCTAGAAAGATTAAATCTCCATGGGCATTTATATAGTGAAGCTTGATGCAGTCAGGAATCCCTCCAGTTAAAACTTTTGTGAGTTTATTTACATAATATGCGTAGTCTCTGGCAGGTGTCCTATGTATATAGATAGGTGGCAGCCCAAGTATGTCTTTTGCAAGATAACCACTGGTTTTTTCCCAGGCATGATTCGCGTAAGTCGGGCACAAGTGACGATCATAATGAATGACAATAAAAGAACTTTTTTCTGCAAATTCATGGTATTGTGGGTTTGCTCGGCGTGTTATTTTGCGCGAATTAAGATGGCCTGTAGTGTCAAAAATGATTATCGTGATATAACATTTTGCTTTATAATAAAATCTCAATAAAAAAACTTCAAGATTAATGGTGTTGTTGATATCAATTTGCAGGCTTATCCTTTGACTCCGTGGCCGGCCATCCGCAAGAGTTGATTCAAACGATTGAATCAAACCGGCTTTGCCCCAGGACTCGATAGTTTGACAAGTTGGGAGATGTGAAGAAGCATCTTCCTTCCCAAAAATTTCTGTCAAAATTTGATTAGAGAATACGCATTCACCAGTCTCCCCATCGTAGATAAGGAGACCTGCTGGCGAGTTTGCGAGGAGCATGTCGGCAATGATCGCAATGGATGGATTATCCTGCATTAAAATATACCGCCGCCCTCTAACCATGTCAATTTAACATAGTGGTGCCTGAAATAAATATAAAAACAGTCTATTCAAGCTTGGCAATAGCCGCATCGAAAGCTTCTGGATTTAGCTTTTTGAGAATACATATTATTTCTTCTTGAAGAAATGGTTTGCTTATAAATGCATTCACAATTCCACGATTTATTGCTTGTTGTACAGAAATATCAGCTTCGTAATAATATCCAGAAATCATCACAATGTTTACATTGCAATCCGCTTGGCGAATAGAATTGGCCAAATCCAAGCCATCTATATCTGGTAACATGGCGTCAATAAAAACGAAACTAAACATCTGGTTGTTTAGCAATTCGAGCGCGTCACGGGCATTAGTAGAAGTGGTCGTAGGAAACCCAGCGTTATTAAAAATATGCTGAAGAGACCAGCAAATATCCACTTCATCATCTACAATTAAAATCATATCGCATTAACCATTATAATCTATTGGCATGACGTGTTTACTAAAGATAGAGTCACCGTAAACATCGTACCTCTTTCACAGTTACTTGAGACTTCTATACTGCCGCCATGCTGCTTAATGATTGAATAGCAAATGGACAGGCCAAGACCCATTCCCTGGCCGACAGGCCAAGTCGTATAGAATGGATCAAAAATTTTATCCAAATATTCAGGTGAGATGCCGTGGCCTGTATCGGCGATACGCACATGGATCTCATCATTGTTAATCTCCATTTCAGTCGTAATCGCTCCCCCCTCGGGCATCATGGCATGAATCGCATTCAAGTATATATTCAAAAAAGCCTGCTGCAAAAGCCCCTCGATGCCACTCACGAAGAGAGGATGTCCCGGCAGATGACGAATGATATCCACCTTCTGTATTTTCGCTTGGTTGCTGATTAGATCCAAGGTTGACTCCAACAAAACCAGCAGGTTGATTTCGCGAAGTTCCATCAGGGCCGCCGGTCGGGCAAAGCGCAACAGGTTTTCGATAATGACGGAAGCGCGCTTGATGCCGGTAAGAATTTTTTGGGCGCACAACTGTCTAAATTCATCTGTGGTATTGTCTTCCTGGATGAATTGGGCCGCGGAAACACAGATAGCCAGCGGATTGCGGAGCTCGTGCGCAATACCGCCCGCCATGACGCCCAATGCGGCCAGTTTTTGTAATTGGAGCAATTGCGCTTCCTGCTTGCGACGTTCGCTCAAATCCCTGCCTACCGCTACCATGCCGGTGGTCTGGCCTTGGTGGTCACGCATGGGCGAACAGACCCAGGAGACCTGAATCCAGCTGCCATCGCTGGTCATAAGACTCCACTCGCCCATCTGTGTATCCCGGCCCGCGCGCAGATTTGAAAAAACCGCCAGGATATCTTCATGATGGTCGGACATGCACAAATCAAAAAATGTGCGCCCCCGTACCTGATAGAACTTAAAACCGGAATGTTCTTCGGCGGAGGGGTTCCAGGTCAAAATACTTCCGTCCAAGTCCGTGGATACGATAATGTCGCTGGCACTTTCCACGATACTGGCCAAGTGCCGTTCCACCCTGCGGACTTCTTCGTTCAGGCGGACCTTTTCCGTAACATCGTCCATAAGGAGCATGGCAGTTTCTACGGTACCCTGCCAGGAAAAAGGAAGAATGCTGTAATAGTAGATGCGCAAGGGGATACCGGGTGCGCGGTACGTGAGTCGCTCTCCCTGAATATCCTTGTTGTCATCAAAGACACGCCGGATCTGTCCGATGATGTCCACTTGGTCGAGGATGATGGCGGGTAACACCTTCGAGAGGTTGAACCCGATTGTATTCTCCAGTGAACAGCGCATTTTTTGAAAAAAATTCCGATTGGCCGACACAATGCGAAGATCACGATCAATAAGTAATACGGAAGATGGAATTGCTTCCAACAACATCTCATAGAGCTTCTTATAGCGATACATTGCCTCAAGATGCGCCGATCCTGCTAATTGCTGCTCAAACTCCATGTCCTATTCTCCAGCCTTGCTTAATCAGTCTACTCCCAGGCGTAGTCGAATGGCAGGCAGATGTCACAAAGTTATATGGTGGCCATGGACCTGTTAGCAACATCTTGGCAGATTCCTTCGAACGATAAACCTCGAAGGCTTGTTGAAATGCAGCGACGCCGTTACGGCGTACAAGAAAATACACAGATACCCATGGCGAAAGCGGATTGGGCGGATCGTTTGCAGACTTGACCCACCACCCGTCCAGCGCCTGGCCGCAGCGCGTGATCATCTGCTCACAGGCATGGCGCCACTGGGCTTCGCGCGCATAATGCTCGGCTCGATGTCGCAAAAAGTCCGTTCCGGTTGTCCCGGGGCAGGCCGGCGCAGCGATGGCAGCCGCGGAGGCCTCCCCGCTTGGTGGTTGCATGCGTATGCCAAGTTCCACGCAATCGGCGAGTTCGCCGAGGAGAATCCCGTATTCCTCGTGACGCTCTGCAATCTTTTGCATGACCTGCGGCATCTCTTGCGCTACACAGCCATAACGCAGCGGAATGACGGGACACTGAGCATGCAGGGCGGCAACGACATGGGCATAGGCATGCAGTTGTTCGATAGGCGGCTGCAAGGCTGGCGGAACGAACTGAGAGATGACGGCGTAAAGACCATTATCTCCGACAAACCGCACAGGCTTGCCGTCGACACCTGCCGGGGCAAGGAGCTTTTTCGGCTGTTGGCAAGCGAGAATACAGTAGATGAGCCAGCTCATGCGGGGCCTTCCGTTTCCAGGCATGGCGCGAAACTGTAGGGTGGCCAGGGACCGCTGTCCTCCACGATGAGAGCCCCTTTGCCCCACGCTCCTTTGACGGTTTCCAAACAGTCCCGGAAGCGTTGACCGTTTTCCTTGGGCACCCAGCAAGCCAGGTTTAAAAGCATTGCCCGCCCCTCACCGGCCGGGGAGGACTGTAATTCCCGCCGGCGACAGTCAGCGGTCACCCCTTCCAGGCATTCCTCGATCTCTCGACCATACTGCTGCATTTTCCGGGAAGCCTCGCGTCCCAGTCCCTTGCGGAGTCGCTGCTCCTCCAGGTAGCGTTTGCCCGGCGGCAAAGCGGTCAGATACGCTTCCTGCCGCGCAGAGGTTTCGGCCCAAAGCGCCTCGGTGCCCTTGGTTCGGTCCCAATAGACCTTGACCGCCCATTCCTCGGCGGCACCGGCCTTTTCCAAGAAGGACAAAATCGTCGCATACGCGGTTCGCAAGACCTGTTCCAGGGCGTCCCAGCTGGAAAAGACCGTACCCAGCCGCGTCGGGAGCACGCCGGCCGTACGCATGACCCCTTCCACCACCGCTTCATGGCCCATAGCTTGCCGCAGCGTCCGGGCTGAGGCCTCGGCCGTACCATCGTTCTCGCCGCCCAGTGTGGCCAGCGAGACCTCGCTAACCACGGCGGCGATATCCCGATAGGGGCATATGGCCACAGGTCCCAGCCCCTCCGCCATCGTGCCCGCGAAGGAACCCAGCCCTCCCAAGCGGGTCAGACAGAACAGGTATACTACGTTAGCCATGCGACTGCTCCCGCGCCTCCTTCAGGGCTGCCTCCAGATCGGCCGGCTCGACCTGCAACCGGGGCGGTTTGTCCGGAGCTATGGACACCTCCGCAACAGCCCGGCGAACGGCGCGCATGGCGGCGTTCGTGCAGATGGAAGCGATGACGGCCCCGCTTTGCCCTTCGGTGGCATCGGCCAACGCTTCCACCGGGATGTCCGCGGCCAACGGCTTATGCCGCAGATGTATCTTGAAGATCTCCAGCCGGTCCGGTTTGTCCGGAAGGGGGATCGTAACGGTCGCATCGAACCGGCCAGGGCGGATGACAGCCTTGTCCAGCATGTCCGGCCGGTTGGTGGCCCCGAGTACGAAAACGCCCCTGAGTTCTTCAATGCCGTCCAGTTCCGCCAGAAACTGGCTCAGCACCCGTTGGGATACATGGGAGTCCGAGCCCCCGGCGTCCCTTGTGGGCAACAGGGCATCGATTTCATCGAGGAAAATGATGCACGGAGCGGCCTGCTTGGCTTTGCGGAAGATATCCCTGACGCCCCGCTCGGATTCGCCCACGTATTTGGATAACAGCGCGGCCCCCTTCACGGAAATGAAGTTGACCTGGCTTTCCGTGGCCAGGGCCTTGGCCAGCATGGTTTTGCCGCAGCCGGGCGGACCGGCCAGGAGAACGCCCTTGGGCGGCCGTATCCCCGCCTGGGCAAAAAGCGCCGCGTATTTGAGCGGCCATTCCACCGCCTCCCGGAGCCGGTCTTTGATCAGGCCCAGGCCGCCGACATCCTCCCAGCGCACATCCGGCACCTCCACGAACACCTCCCGGATCGCCGAGGCCTCGACTTCACGCAAGGCGGCCAGGAAGTCGTCCATGTGCACTTCGAGACGCTTCAGCAGCTCATAGGGAATATGCGCCAAGGCCAGATCCATGTCCGGCATGAGACGGCGCAAGCAACGCATGGCCGCTTCCCGGCACAGGGCTTCCAGGTCGGCCCCGACAAAACCGTGTGTGATGTCGGCCACGTGTCCCATATCCACATCCTCGGACAGAGGCATGCCCCGGCTGTGGATTTCCAGGATCTCCCTGCGCCCGATGCGGTCCGGAATGGGAATGGCGATTTCCCTGTCGAAACGGCCGGGGCGACGCAGGGCCGGATCGAGCGCATTGGGCAGATTGGTGGCCGCAATGACGATGACGTTTTGCCGTTTGGACAGGCCGTCCATGAGGGCGAGCAACTGGGCCACGATCCGTTTTTCCACGTCGCCGACGGCCACCTCCCGGCGGGGGGCTATGGAATCGATTTCGTCCAAAAAGACGATGCTCGGCCCCTTGCGGCTGGCCTCCTCGAAGATCTTGCGCAGATGCGCCTCGGATTCGCCGTAGAACTTGTGCACGATTTCCGGTCCGCTCACGGAGAAGAAATGGGCGTCCGTCTCATGGGCGATGGTCCGGGCGATCAAGGTCTTGCCGCATCCCGGGGGGCCGTAGAGCAAAACGCCCTTGGGGGCGTCGATTCCGAGGCGCTCGAAAAGTTCCGGATACCGCAACGGCAGTTCGATCATTTCCCGGATGCGGTGGAGCTGTCCCCTGAGCCCCCCGATGTCCTCGTAGGACATTGACCGCGGGGCCTCCTCGGCGGGTTTCTGATTGATCGTCAGCACCGTGGTGGGGTTGATGAAGACCGGTCCCTTGGGCGTCAGGCCTTCCACCTTGAAATCGGCGGAGCGGCTGCCGAAAAGCGTGGCGCGGATTCGGTCGCCCTCCAAAACGGGCAATCCGTCCAGAAGGCTGCCGATGTACTTGAGGTCGCGTTCGGCCGGGACGAGGCTGACCGGAGCGAGCTGCACCCGTTCGGCCGCGCGGCAGGTCGTTTTGCGGACCTGGACGAATTCGTCCAGACCTGCCCCCGTGTTGTCCCGGGTCAGGCCGTCGAGCTGCACCCGCGATTGGCCGCGCAAGTCCATGTAGGCCGGCATGACCCGGCAAACGGTCGTGCGCTTGCCGACGATCTCCACGGCATCGCCGATGCTGAGGCCCAGGCGTTCCATGTCTTCAGGCCCCATACGGGCGTACGCCCGACCGACATCCTTGCTGAGCGCTTCCGTCACCCTGAGCTTCAGCGTGGCCACGTTCTCGGAGCCTTGCATGTCGTTCCCCGCTTTCTTTTTCATTGGACGCACTTGATCCTGAGAATACCGTTGTTGCAGGATACCTCCATCTTCTCCCGGGGATAACTGCCGGGAAGAAGGAGTTCCTTGCGGTATTTCTTGTCATCCGTGACCGCTTCGATGGTGAGCAGGTCGTCCGTGACCTTGAGGCTGACGTCCTCGCTGCTGATCCCGGGCATCTCGGCCACAACGAGGAGGTGGTCAGCCTCTTCGAAGATATCGACGACCGGCTCCCGGATTTCCTGAACCTCCGCCTCTTCGGCCTCTTCGGCCGGGTGCACGTTGCCGAAGGGTTCCACCTTGATGTCCTGATCCCCCAGGCCCATCTTGACGGAAAAGCCGTACACCCCTTTGAGCCCCTTCCCTTGGCCCTGGCCGGAAAATGTCCCGCTTCGCTTCAGTTCCTCGCCTTTCTCGGCCAGGTAGCCGACTTTTTCGATGAGTTCCACCAACCCTGTGAACAGACTGCGGACACCGGAACCCAGATTGTCTTCCCCGGAGGTCTTCTTCTTTTTAGGCATGCCGCTACCCCTTACCCTTGTTTTTTGAAGCCAAATTGTTTGAGTTTCGTATGGATCGTTTTGTAATCGATATGTAGAAGCCTTGCTGCCTCGGCTTTGTTCCCGCCAGTGTATTCCATGGTCCGGATGAGGATCTGTTTTTCGATGGAATTTACTTCATCGCGCACAATTTCCTTGAGCGAATGGCCATTCCATGGATTATTATGTATCGACCTTGCGACATGGACGACTGAGACAGAAACTTTTTTTATATCGATGTGCCTTTCTGTAATGGTATCCTCGGCCACAAGAACCGCACGCCGCATAACTGACCGCAACTGGCGGACATTTCCAGGCCAGTTGTAGTCTACGAGAAGCTCCATGCAGGAATCGGATATCCCGTTCACTGTTTTATGCAGCTCGGCATTGGTGAGGCTCAAGAACCGCTGGCACAAATAGGGAATATCTTCTTTGCGCTCACGCAAGGGAGGGACAACCAGCGTGAATTCGTTCAGGCGGAAAAACAGATCGCTGCGCATGGACGCCGTATCCAGGTGCGTCAGATCCTGATTGGTCGCCGCCAGGAGCCGCACGTCCGTCATGAGCGGGGTGGTGGCCCCCAGGCGGCAGACCTCTTTCTCCTGGAGCGCGCGCAGCAGCTTGGCTTGCGAGCACAGCGGCAGGTTGGATATCTCGTCCAGAAACAGCGTCCCTCCTTTGGCGACCTCGAATTTCCCCGGCTTGTTGCCGACAGCGCCGGTGAACGCCCCCTTCTGATAGCCGAAAAGCTCGCTTTCGATGAGGGTGTCGGGGATGGCCCCGCAATCGACCGGGATGAAAGGACCTTTGGCCCGTGGACTAAGCTGGTGGATGGCGCGGGCCACGAGGTCCTTACCGGCGCCGGTTTCGCCCTGGATCAGGACGCTGAACTCGGATTTGGCCACCTGGTGGACCTTTTCGATGATGCGCATGACGGATTCGCTGCCGCCCATGAGTTCACGCAACGACGCATCGCCGGCCGCCCGGTCGGCCAGGTCCAGCAGCCGTTTCCGATGCGCTCTTTCCTTCAAGGCGCGGCGGACGGTGTGGACGACCTTGGTGTGTTCGAACGGTTTGGGGAGGTAATCGTGGGCTCCGGCTTTCATCGCATCCACCGCTCCGGTGACATGCGGAAAGGCGGTGATCATGATGACGGGCAGGTCCGGGTCGAACTCCTTGACCCATTTGAGGAGCTCCATCCCTCCCATGCCGGGCATTTTGATGTCGACCAGAATCAGATCGGGCTTTTTGAGCGCGATCAGTTTGATGGCGGTTTCGCCGTCCTGGGCGGTCAGGCCGAGCAAGCCTTCGCGCTCCATGAGGTGCGAAAGCATAAGACAGATATCCGCCTCGTCATCGACGATCAAAACACGACTGTTGTGCAACGACATTTTACCCCCTGGAACTGCTAAGAGGCTGATACAGAGGGAATTCCACTCCTATATCCTGATCAAGCAAGCCTTCCAGTGAATGCAGCATTCCCAGAAAAAGAATGCCGACTTCACCTGGAAGAAGCGTTTCGTTGATCCGCTTGGCGATGAACTGATCGCGGTGTTCGAGCAGCGGATCGGCGCCGCGGGATTGCGTCGCCGGCGATTTTTGGGATAGGGGAACGGTTCCCTCAGGCGCCAGGGCTTGCCTGGCAATCTGGTACTCCAAAAGGAGAAGCTCAGCTGACTCGGTCCCCATCAGCGTCGCGCCCTTGTGTATCAGGCGCAACAGGAGTTGGTGGTTTCTGCTTCCCGCTTGTGCCAGATCCGTCACGATTTCCCTTTCGCGTCCGCAGACCGGCAATCCGTCTTGGTACAATCGGACCTTGCCCCACTCCAGAGGCAAAACTTCCGCGACCTGCTCTGTATAACTCCAGATGGATTCTATAGACTTATATTTATCAATCAGGACCTTCAAACCGAATTTTTGAAGGTTTTTCTGTAAAACTGTTTTTCCAAGCCCGCCCATGTCGGCCAGAGTATGCACGATCGGAAAATAAATAAGCCTCCGAGGGATATGATTCAGGCTTTCGCTATCTGGCATGGTGCAGGTATTCCCTCTTTTGCCAATTCCCCTCGTCCAGGATGAACCGTCACGGATTCATTGTGGGGAGTGACCGCTTAAACGCACTTGTGCGAAGTGCCTGTCGAACAGTTTTGTCAGTCTTATAAGATGCGCAAAGTGGTCTCCCTGCCATTGGGATCAAAGTGTGCAGCGCATGTAAAGTAATGTCGCGCGTCCTCTTCAATGGTTACAAGCCAAAACATGCTCGTGTAGGATTGATTATTTTGCGTATAACACAAAATTTATATAAATATCATATAATTAAAGCCGGTACCTTTTCAAGCATCGCTCCTAGTTACGTACAGGATAAATCACCTGTCCGTTCTTTGGCAAGCAGAAATAGAAAAAAACGGGTATTGAGTGGCAATTTTAAAAGTACATCGGAGCAGTGCGGTTTAGTAAAAATAAAATATATTGATAAAGCAGGAGGTTGTAAAATATATTTTTGATAATCATTCCTTTAAGGCGCCATCTTTGCAAAACAATTTAAGGCCAGCGCCCATATATGAGATATTGGTGCATGGTATTATGATTCATTTAACCGGCATACATAAAATATCTTGTTGTAATTTTGTTTTGATGCAATAAAAATATACAACGTCTGTGAAAAAATTATTGCCACAGAAGAACAGTAAGACAACACTTTATTCGGATATACTAGTCTGCATCAGATTGTCTTGCGCCCTCAATCGCAGATTCAATTTTATTCAATCGCCTTTCTATATTTCCGATGGAATCTGAAATCTCCGCCGGTTGTGGGGCCGTCATGAAGGCCGGGTTGTTTGTCCACCACTCCAGACCCATTTCGCGAGCCTTGTCGACAGAGCAGATGATTAATCTGATTTGAATGGTCAGTAATTCCACTTCAACCAAATTGATTTTTATATCGCCGGCTATAACAATGCCCTTGTCCAGCAAGCGTTCAAGAAGGTCGGCCAAGTTTGTGCTGTGCAAGGAATTCGGAATGCCATCGGCTGTATTGTGATGGGTCGCCATAATCTCTCCTTCAATAACAAAGCAACAGAAAAGTTTCTGACTATCTGTTTATATATACGGCCGCCGCGTCTCGCGTCAGCCACTAAAACAAGCGACCAAGGGGGCCAAGATCCAAATTCAGATCTTCCTCTTCCAGGTTGAACGCCTGGCGAAGACGATTGAGTTCCTCGCCTTGCTGCATCAGGGTAAGCCCCAATTTTTCAATTTCGGCAGCGGATAGAGCCCCTCCCTCTATCCGGCGGATGGCTTGACGTTCCAAAAGTTCATGCAACAATTTTATGATGCACAGAACAAGTTGTGCCAAGCCGTTTTTAAGATTCTCCTCATTGATATTGAGCTTCCTCCTGTGACCAGAATCGCAGGAAATCCCTGAATTGGAAGGTGTATCATCCTGCTTGAGCATCATGAGCAATCTCCCCTGTGTCGTGTCGCATACCGGATACTGACCTGGTATCGATTTGCATATTTTAAATGTTGACTATTCAATTGTTTTCTTTCGAGCTGTTTCGACGGACGAGAGCAATATCTGGACATTCAGGTACAACAGATCAATATTAGCTATGGAAATGGTCAATTCGCCGAAGATGACAGCGCCTTTGTTCAAAACCCTGTCAAGAGCTTCACACAAGCTTACCTCTTCGTACTCTTCTGCCGGGATATCATATGTTGTAGGCATGGTTACTTGGTGCTCCCGCTGAGTAGTATAAAGCATGTCCCAATTCGCCGAGGCAATGCAAACCAATTGGCTCGTCCTGACAATATACCAATGTCTGATGTAAATACGGAAAATATTTCCGATATTGGTCAATAATGACTGATTCTCTTTGGTGTATGTTTGAGCATAATTTACAGTTACTTGGTCTAGTGGTCATATTAATAATAAGCGCTGGCGTATGTACTTTGGCTTTGGCACAAGATGCCAGGAGATCATCAGTTTCGAGAAAGGCCATCTGTGTGGGGATAGTGACAACGTAAACAGCCGTGGTTATCGGGTTGCGCATAATATTGATAAAAAGCTTAAGTTTCTTGGATAATTGAACCAATCTGTTGGAAAATTTGGGGAGATGCATGACAAGGTTGTATTTTAGCATAATATCGAAAATGGTTTGCAACCAATCTTCGATCATATGTGGCATTTCCAACAATCGAATGAGATGGCCGGTTGGAGATGCATCGAGAATAAGTATGCGCTGATTGGCGTCGAAATAATCCATGGCTGTGGCTAAAGCCATGATTTCATTAAGTCCTGTCGGTGTAACATCAAGCAACCGCTCCATGACTGTGCGATCAAACGGCATATCAAAGTGCTGCAGAACATTGGAGAAGACATCCCGTATTTCAGATTCATACATCGCCTTGAAAGATGCGTAGGAGGCTGCAGCATCGATTTCTATGGCCGAGAAGCCTTGCTCCAGTCGCACCACCTCCGGCCCGACCGGACGTTTGAGGCAGTCGGCGATCGAATGAGCCGGATCCATCGAAAACAAAAAAACTTCCTTGCCTGGATACGCATTGACCAGGCGTGTAGCAGTTGCGCAGGCCACGGTCGTCTTTCCCACGCCACCTTTCCCTGCAAAAATGAGTAATCGATTCGCCTCGGTCGGGAGCGGCAACGGGGAGTCGATCCGAGGGCTATGATGCTCGTCTTCGGCTGGCAGAAAGAGTTGCGGCGCACTGAGCGTCGTGGCCTTTTCCCAAAATGTTTCAAGGCTGGCGCCCCGTACCTCTTCGGATTGCAACGGAATTCCAAACAGACAATGCCCAGATTTCTTCAGCCTTGAATAGCAAACCGCGAGGGCCTGCTGCTGGCGACGATACTTGGCAGCGCACACCGGACATTCGCTTTTGGAAAAGAGCCGGTTGACCACGATGTCTATACTGCGTATTTTTTCCCGATGAAGTTCTATGAGCAGACGGGCTGTCTCCAGAATACTCAATTCTTCAGCCAACATAACCACAACGAAACAACAACGGCTGTGATCATGTAAAAGCGTTTCCGTGCGCTTTAAAGCGCCATCCATATCTAGAATGAAGATGTCAAGCTCGTCGCGGAAAGCATGCTTTTGAAAACGATACCGCATGAACCTATTTTTTTCGAGCAGTGCATCCAAAGCACGGAGCCATGTCTTGATCACTTCCGGCATACTGAGAAGATTGAGCGTGTGCCCCGTTGGTGCCGTGTCAACGAGTACAGTCGAATACTGTCCTGAATCAATCCAGGACCCGATTTCGAACAAGGCCATGGCCTCATCGAGTCCCGGCAGTGAAAGATCCAAAATTTTGTCGATATCTTGGCTGTCAAAAAAAGTACCCTTCGCCACGATTTCCAAGAGCTTTTGCCGGTGCTTGGCCTTGAACGCCTCCAGACATCGCTGCGCATTGATTTCTATGACCCGGAGATTCTCCGGGAGCGTGAGGTCGGCGAGGCTGTCGGCCAGGGAATGGGCCGGATCCGTGGAGACCAGCAGAAATTCAGACTGCCGTGAGGCGCGGGCCAAATGCAACGCAGCGGCGGTCGCGCAGGTGGTTTTTCCTACGCCGCCTTTCCCCCCGAAAAACAGGAGTTGCGGTACGGGCGGGCGGAAAAAAGAAGGTTCCTCCCCGCAATGAGCCGGTCCATCTGCATGAGGAATCATGGAGAGAGTTCTCCTTATCCGTATTATATCCAATAACGGAATTATATTTCCGCATCATCCATGGCCTGGACATCTGCCTCTTGCTGTTTGGCATCATGAATTCTATCCAAACGATCAAGGAGTAGTTTTTCTTCTTTATCAAAATACTCCTCAGTAATTTTTCCTGTTTCCAGCATCATATACAATTCACTAAGGCGTGTAGTTATAGACTGTGCTTCGTTGTCGAGCTCTTCCTGGGCAGCGTCATTTATTTCGCGAAATATCCATAGTATACTTTTCACAGGAAATGCCAGGATGTCGTCGATAAGCAACATTGTGTCAAACCGCCCGTGGAATGAGTTATTGATTAAATTCCAACTCAACGAAATTGTGTGGCGCCCAAGGACCATTATAGTCAAAGCAAAAATTGTTATCGAACTGGTCGGCAACCTTGACAACAGCCGATTCAAACGCCTCCTGATCCTTGCGGGCGATGAGACAGGCCAAATTCATAATCCTGTTTTCTTGAAGGCATTTGTTGCTTTTAATATCATTGCAAGAGGAGGACAGCATTTTTTTGACCTGCTGCGTATAACGTTTTCTGTCCGCCGTGAGAAACCGGTCAAACAAACGACCAAGTTCGATCTTATCTTCCCGGGAAGGCCGGCGACCGGGGAGGAGGAGGCGATCCCTGGTCTGGCGCAATTCTTGGTGCGTAGTGACAAAGAAATCGAAGATATTGGGCACGTCCCAGGATACCCGCAGGCCCATTTCCACCATGTCCGTCACGCGTTGCAGTTGCTTGACCAAGCTGTCCTGGTAGCGTGCAAGAATCCGTTGTACCCCTTTGCGGTCGTTGGCGATGACGCCGAAGGTCATCGGCAAAAGCGCCGGCCCGGCCATCAGGGCTCTGAGCACAGCCTGTTGCGCCGCCAGATTGCGGCGTTCCGGGCGAATGCGCTCGTTTTTGACGTCGCTGACCACGGCCGCCACTTCCCCGTCAACAATGGCGTACACCTTCTCTCCGAAGATGCCGGGGAAGTCGTAGACGGAATCCGTCCGGGCGGGGACTATGGCATAAACATATTTTCCGGTCTTTGCAGCGTGCGATTTTTCGGACATGACATTCCCATACTGTAAAGAGGTTGCATCAACAGAGTTCAGCGACGTGCACCACGTCAGGACCGTTTGGTGAATTCCAGTTTATTGGCCGGTATGCTCCGTGGTGGCGCAGGTTTCTCTCTCGTGTGTCTCCAGATGAATCTCCTTGAGTTTACCTTCTTCGGTTTTTATGTGCAGCATGGCGCCGCACAGACATTTGATCGGCCCTTCAAAATCGTCGTAAGCCGTATCCACTTCCATTTTATGGCCACAGGAAAGACAAATTATGCGCATAACAGCTCCTTTACCGTTTTTCGCGTTACCCGGCCTCGTCGTTATGGCATAGCCTGCCCAACGTTCGCGCGACGTTGGTTTGCGCAGGCCTCGCAACGACGGCGATGCCCTCTCCACTGCCGCGTCAAAAGCTGGCAACGCGCGGCCCTGTCCTTGAGAATATTGTCCTCAAGGTATTGGCGGTACGTTTCCGTACACTGCGGGGGAATTCCTGTGGACATGGGGCAGGCGCGGAAACTGTTGCGGTTGCGCATGCTGCGGATGTTGCGGGAAGTCTTGATCGTGAGCATGGGGGTCTCCTTGCGAACGGCGGCCGGCAACCTCCCGGCACAGCCCCGCGCCGCGAGCAAGCGCGATCGGTCGCCGTCAATATTTGATGACAAATCCCGCGGATTGCCGGTTTTCCCCTGGCGCATCCCCGGTTTCGGACGGCTCGCTCTCCAGCCACCGGAGAATGGAGTCCTTTTCCGCCTCGATTTCCGCAAGGCGCTCGTCAATGTCGGCGATCAGCCGGGAGGCGGCGTCTCGCTCCACTTTGCGCCGCGCCTTTTCGAGCTCGATGTGGCTGATGCGCAGGAAGCCGTTATGGGGCGCCTTGACCTTGCCAACCCGGCCGGAAAACGTCCGGATATCACGCAAGCCTCTTCGTATTCCGTTCATGGCGTCTTACCCCACCAGTGTCGGACATTGCGCGGCCCCGGGCGTTTTCTCCTCCGAAGGGGGGCAGACGGCCTGGATCGTCTCCAGGATTTTTTGCCCCATGACCGATTTCCCGGAGCGGATGACCTTGGCGGTGTCCATCTGCAGAATGTCCTGGCAGGACCAGAGGAAGACCGGATCATCCCGGCGCGCCCGGGCATGGCGGTGCGCCAGGATCTTGGCGATGGCGATGCAGGCCCGAATGGTGGGGTGGTGGGCATTTCCCCCGACGCCGCGCAATTCCCGCACCACATCGACGATATTTTCCGCATCCTCGCGGACGACGCCGGATTTGGCCATGGCGACCCGGATCTCGGTCTCGCGGTCAAAATGGTTCAACTGGATAGTGATGAGACGATCGAGGAGCGCGTCCTGGGTCTTGTGCACCCCTGCGTATTCCTCGGGATTGGAAGTGAAGATGGCCCGGAATTGCGGGTGGACTTCCAAGTAGCCCTCGCCGAAACGGTTTGTTTTCGCGAGATTGAGGATTTTTTCTTCCAGGACGCTCAGGAAGACATTGTTCGCTTCGGGCCGGGAACGGTTGAATTCGTCGTAGATAAGGGCGTATCCTTTCCGGCAGGCCATGGTGAGGCGGTTGTCCATCCACTTGAGTTCCATGGATTCCTCCGTCTTGAGGACGGAGTGGATATAGTTGTCGACGAGTTTTTGCTTGTGATAGCCGGACTCCCGGCCGATGAGATCGGCGCTGTTGAATTCGTCGTCCCCATGGATGAGGGAGATGGGCTGGCCCAATTTCGCGGCCACGTGAAAGGCCAGGGTGGTTTTCCCCGTTCCGGCCGGGCCGGAGAAATGGATCGGGTACCCCACTTCCAGATAGGACAGGGCACGTTCCGTCAGTTCTGTCACATAGGGGGTCTCCACGAAGGTGGAACTCGGTTGGGGAGCGACCTTGTCATCGCGTGTCGGCGCGATGCTGGTGGTAAGCACGGCTTGTTTCCCGTACGGGATGGTCATCGCGGGGTCTCCTTCAGTCAATTGACCATGCGCTGCGGCGGCTTTGCCAACGCCGGATGCGGGATGAACAGACTCCCCCCACATCCGACGCTGGTTTCATGGTTCCAGGCATCGGGCGCCATTGTCACACCAGGGATCTCAGCGCTTTTTGCGTTTGGACGAGCGATGCCCGTGTTCTGGCGGTTCGGGTGCGAACTCGGCCCGGGGATCGGCTTCCGCGGTTTCCGGCTCCGTGGCCTCCTGGTGGGAGGCGGCTTCCGCTGATTCCGGCTCCGTGGGCGCGCTTTGGGAAGACGCAGGCGGCGTCTCCGGCGCTTCCTCCCCAATCGGCGGGACAACCGAAGCCTCGAACGACTCGGCCTGCGGCTGGCCCTTGTCTCCCTCTTCGGCTTGGTGCTGCGCCTCGGTGGCGCGTACCTCCGCCGTTTTCCTCGTCTGGATTTCGACCACGGCGGGACCGAACCAAGCCCGATGGGCGCCGTTCCTGTCGAGGGCGTAGCCATGGAGCATGTCCGTCGTGGTCTTTTTCAGGTTGCCCACGAAGGCCAGACACTCCTGATGGAGTTCCCGGCTCATGGTCTCATGGGACCATCGGAATCCCGACAACAGGGAGGCCACCGACTGTCGCAGCCGGGACGAGTCCGCCAGTCGTTTTTGCCGGGACACCCGGGCCATCTCGGCATGGTCCCTACGGAAACGGGTCCTCATTGAAGCGACGTCCTGGTACAACTCCTTCACGAAGCTTTCCCGCCTCCCCCGCAGGGTCACAATCTCACCACATAATCGGGCCATTTCATCGGTTAAGCGACCCATGTGGGTTCTCCTTTCTCTTGCAGGCGAAATCCGGAGGGACCGGGGAATACGATCCCTCCGGATGGAATATCCACTCCATCTGGCCATACCCCGGGGGGTTACGCCGGAGTCGCCGCGCTGGCGGTCAGGCCGATGGCCTCGGCATACTTCAAATAGGTTTCCACCGAGGCGATCACGACGCGGGCTTCGACGGAAAGCAGTTCGATGCCGACCAGGGAAACCTTGACCCAGGCATCAATGACGATGCCCTTGTCGAGGATGCGGTCGACGACTTCGGCCAAGCTGGACGAGTCCGTGGATTTTTGGATCTTTGCCATGAGATGACTCCTTTATGGTCAATGTTGTGTGGTACGGTTGCGAACCGAAGAGGCAGAGAACTATTTCCCCACCCAGGCCCGGCGAGCACCGTCGAGATCGGCGGCAAACCCTTGTCGCAAGTCTGCCACTTTTTCCTTCAGGGAGACGACGAAGTCCCGCCGTTCTTTTTTCGTCTTCGCGGCCATTTCGGCGTGGGCTTGGGAAAAGCTTCGCCGCATGGCGGCTCCGTTGTGGCAGATGTCTTTCACGAAGCTTTTCCGCGCCCCGCGCAAGGCCACAATCTCCCCGCATAGCTGGGTCATTCCATCGGTTAAGGGACCCATCACGATTCTCCTTTTTCACCCTTGCCCGGTTTGCCGGGTAAGCGATTCCACGTGCGCGGTGGAAAAACAGCGCGGAGAGGCGTGGGCTCTCATTGTCGCCGGGCGTTCGGCCCACTGCGCAATAAGAGCCCCTTGCCCCGTTCGGAATTTACGCCGGAGCAGCCGCGCTGGCGGTCAGGCCGATGGCCTCGGCATACTTCAGATAGGTTTCCACCGAGGCGATCACGACCCGGGCTTCGACGGAAAGCAGTTCGATACCGACCAGCGAAACCTTGACCCAAGCATCAATGACGATGCCCTTGTCGAGGATGCGGTCGACAACTTCGGCCAAACTGGACGAATCTGTGGACTTCTGAACCTTTGCCATGGGATACTCCAAAGTTTTTTTGCGTTATTGTCAGTGGCTAGCCGATAGCTATTCAGCAAGGTCCATGCCAACATATTTTCAATAAATATTTAATACTTTCACTATGTTGTATAAAGACAATAATGGTATCACAGCACGTAGGGAGACCACGCTATGGACCGAATTCCATGCGGATGGATCGGCCTGGCGTTTTCTTGGGCACCAAATTGGCGGTATGGAACTGCCGTCCAGGAGATGTCGTAGGAAAATCGAGGGAGGGGCGTCTGGAGGATACCGGAAAATCTGGGCTGGCTATCGAAGCGATTTTTTCGCTTCCATCAGAGCGTGTCATCCGGGTTTTGGAGCAGATCATGGAATGGCGCGGCAAGCCGAAAGCCATACGTAGTAGCGTCAATGGCCTTAAGTATGTCAGCCATAGATCGTCTGCTCACTGACGCCGTGGCGCTTGGCGACCTGGGCTACCGGATCCTTGTCAGCCTCGCGCAGGATGCCGACCATCTGCTCTTCGGAAAATCTTCCCTTTCTCATGGCTCCCTCTGTCTCGTCGGGAGTCACCTTCTCGAGTTTCGGATGGTCCGAAAAGTCCCGGGCAGGTCACTGGCGCCAATGAAGCCAAGCGCCTCATGTTCAGATTTCAAGGCCATGCTTTTTGAGCAACTGATAGAGATGACCCCGGGACAGGCCGGACAGGCGCGCAGCCTCGCTGACGCTCGCGGCCACTTTGAGAAGTCCTTTGAGATAGGCTTTCTCCGAAGTGTCCTTGAAGTCCCGATAGGATTGGTAGGCCTGGGCCCCGGAGGCCGCCACCGCACCCAGCCTGTCAGGCGCGCGGCCTGCGTTCTGATGCAGGCGGCTTCGGGCCACGGCCATGCGGATGTCGAGGGGAAGATGGCCGGCAAAGATGGCCGGCTCCCCGCGCGAAGCGGCAAAGGCCCATTCCAGGGCATGGCCCAGCTCGCGCACATTGCCCGGCCAATCGTATTGCGACAGGGCCTCCATGAGGTCGTCCGAGACGGTCTTGCCGCAGGCGTCGTAGCGGGCGCAAAGCGCCGTGACGAAGTGGCGGCATAACAGCGGAATATCCTCCTTGCGTTCCCGAAGCGGCGGCAGGGTGATGGCAATGCCGTTTAGACGATAGAGGAGATCGGTCCGGAACAGGTCCATCGAAGCCATTTCTATGAGGTTGCGGTTGGTAGCGGCAATAAGCCGGAAGTCGCTGGGGACCTCGGTTCTGGCGCCGATGGGCCGAAAACGCCGCGTTTCGAGCACCCGCAAAAAAGAGCGCTGCAGACTCACGGGGAGTTCCCCCACCTCGTCGAGGAAAAGCGTCCCCCGATGGGCCAGGCGCACCACACCGTCCCTGTCCTGGTCGGCGCCGGTGAACGATCCCCGGGTGTGGCCGAAGAGTTGGCTTTCCAGGAGCGATTCCGTGGCCGAGGCGCAGTCCATAGTGACAAAGGGCATGACGGCCCGGGCGCTGCCCTCGTGGATGGCCCGGGCGAAGACCTCTTTGCCGGTGCCGGTTTCGCCGAGGAGCAGCACGTTGATGTCGCTGGCCGCCGCCTGGCTGGCCAGATCGAGGCAGGCGCGCAGGGCTTGGCTTACCCCGACGATGTTGCGCAGTTCCTTGTCCGTCTGACCGGCCGCTTGGCGCTGTTGGCGAAAGGCCACCACCCGGTTGAGGGTGAGCTGCAATTTGTTCAGGGAGAGCGGCTTGGTGAGAAAATCCCAGGCCCCGTGGCGGATGGCCAGATTTGCCCCAGCCGGATCGCCGTGGCCGGTGATGATGACGATCTCTGGCGGCTGCGGCAGACCGCGCAAGGCCGGGATGCTGTCCAGGCCATTGCCGTCGGGCAACAGTACATCGAGAAACACGATGTCGCAGGCCTTATCGCGGCACTGGGCCACTCCTTCGGCCAGGGTGGAGGCGGCCAGGGCCTCGTGGCCGAATTCGGCGGCCGTGGACAGGATCAGCCGCTGGATCAGCGGATCGTCGTCGAGCACCAGGATGCTGGCCATGGCTTACTCCGGCGCAGCGACACGGCGCAGAGCCTGGTTGGTCCGTTCGACCATGGCCCGCAGCAGGCGATACTCCTCGGGTCCTACGGCCGTATGACTTTTCACCTGTGTTTCCAGGCGCAGGGCCGCATCACGCAGCGTCACCGCCCCCAGGGAGGCCGCGCCGGACTTCAGGGTGTGCATGAGACGGCCCGCCTCCTGGCAGTTGCCGCACCGGGCAGCCACCTCAAAGGCTGCGGTCAATTCCGGGGCGCTCTCCAAAAATTCCTTTACGAGCAGCCGATAGAGGTCCTCGCGCCCGCCCAGTAGCCGCAGGGCCGCATCCGTCTCAATGGAGGCCTCACCCGTTTCGGCCCGGGTCCGTTTGTCCGTTGCGGCGACGTCGGCCGAGGGGGAAGGCAGCGACAAGGCGGCACGCATGGCCCGGTGGAGCGCGGCTACGTCGATGGGTTTGGTGACGACGCCTTCGATTTCGTCGGAGGGGAGCAGGGCCTGTTCCTCGGGCAGGACAAAGGCCGTCAGAATGAGTACCGGGGTCCGTCTGCGGCCAAGCTCCGTCTCCAGGCCGCGCAGCCGGCGCAGCACCTCAATGCCATCCATGCCCGGCATTTGCAGGTCGAGCAGGAGCAGGTCGACGGAGGCACGGCGCAGGATTTCCAGGGCCTCCCGGCCGCCGGCGGCCAGATGGACCACGGCCCCGTCCTCCCGCAGGATGTCGTTTAAAAGGATGCGATTCGTATTGTGGTCGTCGACCACCAGCACACGGCAGCCGGCCAGGGCCGCTTCCGGTCCTTGGTCGTCCTCCCGGAGCCGGGGGGACAACTCCTTGGCCTGCGCCCCAACTGGCGCCACGGTCAGGCTGGCGGTGAAGATAAAAACACTCCCCTGGCCGGAAACGCTCGACACGGCGATGTCGCCGCCCATCATCCGGGCCAGTTGGCGGGCGATGGACAGACCGAGCCCGGAGCCGGCATGGCGTCGGGCCAGGGAATCGTCCACTTGGCTGAAGCATTCGAAGACGCGGGGCTGGTCCACGGCGGCGATACCGACCCCGGTGTCGGTGACCGTGGTGCGCAGACACACGTTATCCGGCCCGGGGCCGGGGGCGGCGTCCACGTCGAGGCGCACTGAACCGTGATCGGTGAACTTCACGGCGTTGCCCAGGAGATTGGCCAGGACCTGGCGGTAGCGGAAGGCATCACCGACCAGACAGTCCGGGACTTCGGGCGTGACATGCACGGAAAATTTCAGGCCCTTGTCCTCGGCGGCGAAGGCGAAGATGTCACTGGTCTGTTTCACGGCCCGGCGCGGGTCGAAAGGCCGGCATTCGAGCTCCAGCCGTCCCGAATCCAGGCGGGAGACGTCCAGGATGTCGCCGACGATCTCCAGGAGGGAACCGGCGGAATGGATGACGAGCCTGGCGTAGCGGGCAGCCCGGGGGCTTAAGTCTTCGCGCAGCATGCGCTCGGACAGACCGATGATGCCGGTCAGCGGGGTGCGCATGTCGTGGCTCATGTTGGCCAGAAAACGGCTCTTCATGCGGCTTAAAGCCTCGGCCTGCTCCCGGCGCCAGCTGATTTCGAAGGTGGAGCCGCCTATGCCGAGCAGGCCCACGAACCAGATGATGCCGTAGGTGGTGGCCAGGGTGCGCTGGCTGCGTTCGCGGGAGGCGAGCAGGGGGGCGGCCGGGGCCGAGACGCTGATGCCGCCCCGAATCGATCCCACGGTGGCGCTCGGATGGCAGCTCTGGCAGCTTTCCTCGGTGACCAGCGGGGCCATGAAGCGGAATTGGCCGCTGGTCGCATGGCCCGGGACGAGTTCGAAATATTCCCGGTCCGGGAGCAGCGCGGCCAGGGTTTCGCGTTCCCAGGGATCGGGGGCGTTTTCCGGGCGGACGGGAGCGAGGCTCGTGATGTGGAAATGGATGCCGACGTTCTGGGCGGCGATCTCAGCGATCTGGCGGGTCATGTAGGCTGGGTTGATGCGCACGAGCGTCTCGCCGCCGGCCGTGGTCAGGACCCGGTCGCTGGCGGGCAGGTGCGGATTGGGCACCACCCCCGGGCCGACGGGCACGAACACCCCGCCGTGCACGGCGTTCCAGGCCCGGGTGGCCAGGATCTGCTGGAAAAAGGCCCTGGCCTGGTATTCGGCCAGCTCCAGGATATGGCGGCGCTCGCCGGCCACGTTCCAGACGAACAGCGCCACCAGCAGCATCGTCCAGAAAAGCCCGAGGAGCACCGGTATGACGATCATCCGTTTCATGGCTGTGCCTGCCCGCCTTCCCGATGCTATAACCGGCTTTCAACCGTTGTCGAGTCCGTTTTCCGCGTCCCCTTCTCCGGCGTAGCGCCCAGCTGAAAGCCCAGGGCCTGCCCGGCCCGGCGGCAGGCGGCCACGCAGTCGCCGCAGTTGGTGCAGACCAGGGGCAAGGTCTTGCCCCGCCTGGGATCGAGGCCGAGATGACAGGACGCCACACAGCGTTGGTCCGTGCCGCTGCAGGTACACCGTTTTGGATCGAAGCCGACCCGAAGTCCCCACGGCGCCAGCCGGTGGACCAGGGCCAGGAGCGCGGATTGGGGACAGACGAAACGGCACCACAGCCGGATGCCGGTCCAGGCTTCGATCACGAGCATGATCGGCATGGCCGCGACGGGGAACCAGAATCCGCCGAGGACCGCGTACTGCCAGACCCGGGAGTAGGACGCGGGCATGGACAGGAGGTTGAGCAGGGGCGGCAGCCCGAAAAGCCCGATGACGGCCGAGCCGATGGCGGCGAGTCCGGCCTTGACGGCAAAGCCTTGCCCGGGGAAACGGCCGGGCCGCACCCGGCCCAGGCGGCGGGCGAGACGGTGCGCCCATTCGGAAAAAAGTCCGTAGGGACAGGCATAGGCGCAAAAGACCGGACCGAGGACCAGGGCCAAAATCAGGGCCAGGCCGGCGCCCACGGCCCCTGTCCAGGCGATGCCCCGGGCCGAAACCAGGACCTGGAAGGCGGCCAGGGGATCGCCCAAGGGTACTCCCAAAATCTCCACGGCCAGGTAGTTGCCGCTTATGATATTGATCCCCCGGGCATTGGCCAGGGGCACCACGGCCATGAGCAGGGCCAGCCCGATTTGCAGGCCGCGCCGCCAGACTGGCAGGAGCAACCGGATCATGCCGGGCCTCCCGGACGGTTGCGTCCGGTCAGCCCGGCCTTGGGCACGGTGACGATGGCCTGGCGGGGACAAACCTTCTCGCACACGCCGCAGCCCACGCAGGCCTTGGTGATAACCGGGAACATTCCCATGTCCATGATAAGCGCCACGTTGCGCAGGGGACATTTCTCGTGGCAGGTCTTGCACAGGACCGAACCCTCGTAGGTGTAGCATCGCGACTTGTCGAGCCAGGCCAACCCCATGTCCGCCTCGACCATGGCCGTGATCGGCCGCAACGCCCCGGTTGGGCAGGCCGGCGGGCAGCGCATGCACAGATAGCAGGGTACGCGGCGGGGATCGATGCGCGGCGTGCCCAAGGTGGCCGGGTCGAGGCCGGCTTCAAGGAAGATGCTGCCGTAGGGGCACAGCTGGGCGCAGCGGCCGCACTGGACGCAGCGCCGGAGAAACTCCTTTTCTTCGCGGGCCCCGGGCGGCCGCAACAGATGTCCGGCAGGCATGCTCCCTCCTTAAGTTCCCGCGGCCGCATCCACAGCCATCTCGTCTTCGATATTGCAGTAGGCGGTGGCCACCGAGACCACGCCCGGTGTCCGTTTGAACGCTCTTTCGATCAATTCCAATTCCGCCGCCGGGCATTCGAGGATCACCACGAGGCAGGTTGGCCGGTCCCAGGGCAGCACCGTGGCCCCAGGGAGCCGGGACAAGGCCTGCTTGACGTCGGACTGCGCCCCTTCCCGGGGCTGGACGAGAAAACTGGCGATGGCCATGGGCCCTCCTTAAATTCCTTGCCATTTGCAGGCATGTCCCGCCTCGGGCGTACGGGCCTGGCCCGGGATCGTCTGCGCCCGGGAGGTTGGTCATTCTACTGCTGTGCGGCAGCCCCGACGTGAGAAGCGCTGTCGTCAGCCTTCAAGTCCGTAAGGAGTCTTTCCAGGATGTTGGCCTGGTGCGCCAGGGACTCGATGGCCTGGGTCGAGTGCCGCATGGCTTCGGATGTTTCCAGAGAAACCCTGTTTATATCATCAAGGCTGTGGCTGATCTGTTCGCTGGTGGCCGACTGTTGTTCCGAAGCAGTTGCGATGGAGCGCACTTGATCCGTCGTCCCCTCGGCGAGGGAGACGATCATCCGCAGATTGGTAAGCATGCTCTTTCCTTTACCGTCACCTAGTTAAACGCCGTCCGGCGGTGGAAGGCGCCTCAGCCGACCGCTAGACCTTGGTCACCCGGGCAGCGCAGATCTTGAATTCCGGCTGTTTGGAGATGTCGTCGATGGCGTCGATGGTCAGCTCGTTGACGAGCTTTTTCGCATCGTAAAACGGCAAGAAGATCAGTCCCGGCCGGCAGACTTCGCCCACCCGGGCCGGCAGGTCCATGGTTCCGCGCCGGGTCTCCACCCGCACGGCATCGCCGTTGGCGATGCCCAGGCGCTTGGCGTCATCCTGGTTGATTTCCACGAAAGCCGAAGGGAAGGCCTTGTGGATCTCTGGGACCTTGCCGGTCATGGTGCCGGAGTGCCACTGGTCGATGACCCGGCCGGTAGTGAGTACGAAGGGATAGTCGGCATCGACCGGCTCGGCGGCCCCCTTGTGCGGCCGCAGCCAGATGATGGCCTTGCCGCCCGGGTTGCCGTAAAAGAAGAACTTGTCCGGATGGTCGGGCGGGATGTTGGGGTCCTCGCCCCGGGCATAGCGGATATTGGTGCCCGGGTGGTCCTCGGTGGGGCAGGGCCAGAGCAGGCCCGAGGTCTTGCGCAGGCGTTCCCGGGTCATACCCTTGAAGTTGTAGGCCGAATGGCTGGAGACCTCGCGCCATTCATCCCAGACTTCGGCGGAATTCTTAAACGGCACGAGCTTGGGATCGACGCCCATACGCAGGGCCAGATCGACCAGGATGTTGACGCCGGGGCGGGCCTCACCGGGGGGATCGACGGCCTTTTCGATGAGCGCGTAGCGGCGCTCGCCGCAGCCGTAGACGCCTTCCCGCTCGCACCAGAAGGCGGCCGGAAAGACCACGTCGGCGTATTTGAGGGTCTCGGCGTCGCCAAAGGCCTCGATGACGGCCAGGAACTTGGTGTCCTTCTTCAGATTGGCCGTGTACTTTTTCACGTTGGGCAGGGTCTGGGCCGGATTGGTGCAAAGAACGAGCAAAGCCTTGATGGAATCGCCCAGGGCCCCGAACATGGCCGTGGTGAAAAGCCCGGGCTTGGGGGCCAGGGAGTCCTGGGGCAGGCCCCAGATCCTTTCCATCTCGTTGCGGTGTTCCTTCTTGGCGATGAGCCGGCCGCCGGGAAGCAGATGCGCCAGGGAGCCGGTGTCGCGCACCCCGCCGCAGGCATTGGGCTGGCCGGTGAGCGAAAAGCTCGTGGAGCCGCGCTTGCAGATCTTGCCCGTAAGCAGGTGCAGGTTGTGCACGAGATTGTTGGCCCACACACCCTGGATGCGCTGGTTGAGCCCCATGCACCACAAGGACATGGTGGCGGTGGACGAGGCGAAAAGTTTGGCCGCCTTCACGATGGACTCCGCCGGCACCCCGGTGATGGCCGCGGCCTTTTCCGGGGTGTACTCCGCCACGAAGGCCCGGTATTCCTCGAAGGTCCGATCCTCGGGCTTGCCGTCCACCATCTGACGAAACACGGTGTACTTGCCGTGGAAGCGGGGATCGTCCAGTTCTTCGTTTATGATGACGTGGGCCATGGCGTTTAAAAGGGCCAGGTCCGTGCCCGGGATGATGGGCAGGAAGAGGTCGGCCAGGCGGGCGGTATTGGTGAGCCGGGGGTCCACCACGATGACCTTGACGTTGGGGTCGGCTTGCTTGCGGGCGGCCAGCCGGCGAAAAAGCACTGGGTGGCACTCGGAGGTGTTGGAGCCGATGATGAAAAAGCAGGCGGCGGCGTCCATGTCGTCGTAGCAGCCCATGGGCTCGTCCTTGCCGAAGGTGGTGACGTAGCCGCCCACGGCCGAGGCCATGCACAGGCGCGGGTTGCCGTCCACGTTGTTGGACTTGAGGCCGGCCTTGAAGATCTTGTTGGCCAGGTACGACTCCTCGGTCAAGGCTTGGCCCGAGCCGTAATAAGCCACGGCCTGGGGGCCGTCCTTGTCCAGGACCGCCTTGAACCGGGCGGCGGTGAGGTTAAGCGCCTCGTCCCAGGAGGCCGGCACGAACTGGCCGCCCTTGCGGATAAGCGGCTTTGTCAGCCGGTCCGGGGCGTTGATCACGCTCGGCAACAGCGCGCCCTTGAGGCACAGTAGGCCCTTGTTGTGGTTGTTGGGATCGCCCTTGACCATGACCACCTTGCCGTCGCGCACCCCGACCATGACCCCGCATCCCGTGCCGCAGTAGCGGCACACGCCCTTGACCCAGGTCTGGGGGCCCTGGTCCGGGGCGGCCGTGGCCTGCCCGGGATCAAGGAGCAGGAACGCGGCCATCGAGGCGGAATATTTTATGAACTCTCTTCTGCTCAGCGCCATGGCGCCCTCCTTGGCCCGGACGGGCTAATCAGCTTTTTCCTTGGAAACGGACTTGGCGTAGGTGCCGTGGTGTAGGGAATTGGTGTGAAAGCCATGGCAGCCGTCACAACTGTCGCGCACGCCGTATTTTTCGGCCATGCGTTCCATGGCCGGCGCGTGGCAGCGCTGGCAGGCCACGGCGGCACTGGGGTTGGCGGAAAAGGGGATGGACCCCTTGCCGTCGGGCAGGCCGTGACAGACGTAGCATTTGACGAGCAACATGCCGTGTTTGCTCTCGAACCAGTCCTGGGCCACCTTGGGTGTGACCTTCTTGTGGCAAGCATAGCAATCGCCCTGGTCGTCGGTGACTTCGCCGTGTTTGACCTTGGCCCCTTCGCACCGGGTGCCGGTAAAGCCCAGGGCCAAGTAGGAGAAGTAGGCCGTGACCAGGACCGCCAGTCCGAGGAGCCCAAGCAGCCATCGACGTTTTTTCATGACAGTTCCCTCGTGCGCCCGAAGGCCGTTCATTGCTCGGCGGTCCGAGGCAGTTTGGCGGCAAATCCGGCGTTGACCGCGTAGCGCCGGTCGAAGATGGGCAGATGGGCCATGTTGGCGTGACAGCCGGCGCAGGTGCGTCGGGCGTTGCCATCCTTGCCGAGCCAGGCGTCGTGGGCCTTTTTCCCTTCGGGGCTGATGGGTTTGCCCTTGACGTTCCGCGTGAGGTCGGTGTGGCAGGCCAGGCAATTGGCATCGGCCACGAAGCGCCTGGCCACGAGCTGCATGGCTCGGCGGTCCAGGTTGTCGGTATCGCTGGCGAAATGGGCCACGGCATCCCGTACGCCGAGATAGGACTTCACCATGAAGTAATCGAGGCCGTAGCCCGGCGGCATATGGCACTGGACACAGGATATGGGATTCTTGTCTTTATCGACGGCATGAGCCGAACGTTTCAACTCGAATCCGTGGGCCTCCATCTCGTGGCAGGAGAGACAGAACTCCGTAGTGGAAGTGCGGTGTATGGTATATGTTCCGGCCAGTACCCCGATCACTGCCAAAAGAAAGAGTCCGGCTATTTCTGTTTTCTTCATGGAACATCCTGCATTGCTTCTGACATACGGTCTCATCGCTCGTTGCAAGAGAAAGCAGCAAGAGGCATGCCAGCGGGCAGTCCCCGGAAAACGCGCGGAAATCACGAAGTTCAGAGAAAGAAGGACCGTACGGAGTGTCCGCTTTTGCTGACACCTGTCATAAAAATCTGACAACGTCAGGAAAAGCGGACAGGTCCCGGGTTGCATAGGCTCCACCTTCCCCAGGCGCGTCTTTCACCGAAAATTCAGTCCCAAGGCCGATTCCTTCCTTTCCGCTTCCTGACGCCGGAAGCGGGGACGGGGGCTGGTTTGGCTTTTGCACAAGGCGATCAGACGGGACGCCGATGGGCGGCGTTTCGAGCTTTTGGCGAAAGGAAGGGATGTCATGCCCAAAAAGCTCCACCTGGTGCTGGCGGGCCTGCTTGTGGCCGGCACGGGGCTGTTTCTGGCCTTGGGACCGCCGCAGCTGCTGGCCCGCTCCGAGAGTCCGGACTTTTGCACCTCCTGCCACGTCATGGAGGCCCAGTACGAGGCCTGGTTCCACCAGGGTGCCCACCGGCGCACGGCCTGTGTGGAATGCCACCTCCCCAACGACAACGCGGCGGGACACTACGTCTGGAAGGCCATCGACGGCATGAAGGACGTGGTGGTGTTCAATGCCGGCCGTGTGCCGGACGACATCCGCATTTCCCAGCATGGCAAGGCCGTGGTCCGGGCCAACTGCGTTCGCTGCCATGCCACGGCCGTGGAGATGATCGACAATGGCCGGACCTGCACGGACTGCCATCGCCGCATCACCCACGCCGGGACCGGGTCCCTGCAGACGCGCTGAGACCGACCGACAACCACCCAAGAGAGAGGAAGACCAATGCGAGGGAAAATCGTCATCACCACCCTGGTGGCCCTGGGGATCGCCACTTTCCTGTTCGTGCCCTACGCCTGTTCGCCGCCCAAGCCCGAACCAGTCAAGACCGTGACCATTCCCGACGGCACCATTGATCCGGCGGTCTGGGGCAAGGTCTATCCCGAGGAATACGAACTGTGGAAAAAGACCGAAGAACCGGAACCGGCCGGCAAGAGCAAGTACAAACGCGGCTTCGACGCCGATGGCATCACCTACGACAAGCTGGCCGAATTCCCCTTCATGGCTCTGCTCTTTAAAGGCTGGGGCTTCGGCATTGAGTACAACGAGCCCCGGGGGCACGCCCACATGGTGCGCGACCAGATGGAGATCGACCCTTCGCGCCTCAAATCCGGCGGCACCTGCATCACCTGCAAGACGCCCTATGCCTCGAAGCTGCACAAGGATCTCGGGGCGGACTACTACAAGATGCCCTACAAGGAGATCCTTACCCACATTCCTGAGCAGTTCTGCACTCTGGGCGTGGCCTGCGTCGATTGCCATGACAACAAGGATATGTCGCTTAAGGTTTCCCGCGACTTCAGCCTGACGCCGGCCCTGGCCAGCATGGGCGTGGACTGGAAAAAACTCTCCCGCCAAGAAATGCGCAGCGTGGTGTGCGCCCAGTGCCACGTGACCTACAATATCAACAAGAACGAAAAGATGGAGTCGGTTGGCATCTACTTCCCGTGGCAGGGAAGCAAGTGGGGTGCCATAACCATCGAGGAGATCATAAGGAAGATCCGTTCCGATCCCACGGTCAAGGAATGGAAGCAGAACGTGACCGGGTTCAAGCTGGCCTACATCCGGCACCCCGAATTCGAGCTTTTTTCCAACGCCAGCGTGCACTGGAAGGCCGGGGCCGCCTGCGCCGACTGCCATATGCCCTACACCAAGATCGGCGTGCACAAGGTCTCGGACCATCGGGTCATGAGCCCGCTCAAAAACGACATGAAGGCCTGCATGCAGTGTCACACCCAGACCGCCGACTGGCTTAAGCAGCAGGTGATTGCCATCCAGGACCGCACGGCGTCGCTTGAGATCCGGGCCGGCAACGCCACGGCCACGGCGGCCAAACTGTTCGAGGCCGTGCACAAGGCCAGGGACGCCGGCAAACCCATCGACCAAGCCCTCTATGACAAGGCCAAGGACTATTACGAGGAAGCCTTCTACCGGTCGCTTTTCGTCGGCGCGGAGAACTCCATGGGCTTCCACAACCCCACCGAGGCCATGCGCGTACTCGGTGATTCCATCGCCTTCGCGGCCAAGGCCGAGGGCTACCTGCGTCAGATCCTGACCAAGGCCGGGGTGGACGTGCCGGTCAAGGTCGACCTGGAACTGGCCAAGTACCTGGAAGGTCGGGGCGCCAAGAAGCTTGCGAACCAGCCGCAGCAGGAGTTCAAGGATCCCATGGGGGTGCAGCAGCAGTTCTAACCTGCCCCCTTCCCTCCGTAATGGCCCGCCCGGGAAACGGGCGGGCCATTATGTCCCGTATCCCCACCACACACATGTTTCCCTGGAGGCGACATGGCTCCGACGAAGCCTGTTTCACAGGCCCAGGACTGGCCGTGAGCGAAAGCCCGCGACCGTTTTGCGTAGGTTAGGGTCTAAGCTGGTCCGGATCCGTTGCCCTTGTCTGGTCCAGGTCCAGGAAAACGGTCCCCACGCGCTCGGCAAAACGTAGATCGTGCTCGATCACGATCATGCTGGGACAGCTCTCCAGGATCAGGTTCTCGATCTGTAGACGGGAAGGCAGATCAATAAAGTTGAGCGGCTCATCCCAGATATAGAGGTGGGCTTCCTGACAAAGGCTTGCCGCCAACAGGGCCTTTTTCTTTTGCCCTGAACTGAGCAGCCCCATGTCCAGGTCAAACAAGCGTCGCTCGAAACCCAGCCTGTCCAGTACGGTCCTGTAAGCACCGTCGTCGACTCCATGTTCCCTGGCAAAGTCCCTAATGCCGCCTCCAAGAAATGCCGTATTTTGCGGAACGTAGGATATGCGCACGCCAGGAGGAATGGTCAACGTTCCGCGGCTATGCTCCCGAACCCCGACGATCGCACTAATGATGCTCGATTTTCCGCTACCGTTCCTGCCTCGCAGGACAAGGCGGTCGCCTTTCGCGACTCGAAACGACAGGTCGTTAATAATGCGCTTCCCCTCGTATTCGATGCCAAGCCCGACTGCCTCCACAAGCCATTTGCCATGATAGTCAAGCGACCGCATGGACAGCGGGGCTATGAATTCGACGTCCTGCAGCAGTTTGCTGCTCTCCTCCAGGGCCTTTTGTCGTCTGGCCTCCACGGCCTTGGCCCTTCGCATCATCTTGGCGGCCTTATGGCCGATATACCCACGATCCACCGGCCCGTTGCCATATTTCTCTTTCTCGCCACGCGTCGCCCAGGCACTGCCTTGCCGGGCGCTTTTAGCCAGACGCGCGACCTCACCGCGCAACTTCTGGTGTTCCGCCAGCTCGTATTGCTCCTGCCTCTGACGATTGCAGTTCCATGATGTAAAGTTGCCTTGTTGCAACTCGATGGTCGACTTGTTTATGGAAAGGATGTGGTCGACGCAGTTGTCGAGCAGGCTACGGTCATGTGAGACCAGGATGAACCCGCTTTTGCGTTCGAGATAACGGCCCACCGCCTGCCTGGCTTGCAGGTCGAGGTGGTTGGTCGGCTCGTCGATGAGCAGGAAGTTATTTTCCCGCAAAAAAAGTAACACCAAAAGAAGCTTGATCTCCTCGCCAGCGCTTGACGTCGCAAGGGGACGGTCAAGGACTTCCGGCGACAGCGCGATGAGGGACGCCTCCCGTTCCACTTCCCAGGGTTGCGTGCCGGGCCTGAGATGTCTGGCCAAGTCCAACGCCGACCAGTGCACATCTCTCACGGAAAATGGAAAGTAATCGAAAGATACAGCACTTTGTATTTTCCCTTCATAGGGATATTCTCCCTGCAGCAATTTGAGAAACGTCGTTTTTCCCCGCCCATTGCGACCAATCAAGCCAAGCTTCCAATTAGAATCGAGTTGTAACGAAACATTATCAAAAAGATATTTTGAGCCATCGTGGCCAAAACAGAGTTTCGATATATTTATACGTGACATGTGACCTCCGGTCAGGAGCGATTTGCGTCAATAAAAAAAGACTGCGGGGAATTCACTCCACGCAGTCTTTTACAGACAGCAATGTCGCCGTTAGAAACGGCGGCAGCCAGTTCAGACTGAGTAAAGACAGAATTCCCGCAAAACCGCATTCAGGCCAGAGCAAAACAGCTGCCTGGGCTGAATCGGCTGCAACCTTGGGCAAAAAGGTCTAGCGGAAATTCTTCATCTGTCCGATCCTGTTGAGGTCACTAAAAAGAAGTCCTGGTACCGATAAAAATGAAAATCATGGTTGTCAAGGCGCACACGCATAAAAGAAGACAAAAACATCCATGATTTATTGGATGTTTTTGACACCAAAAAAAGCAGATGAAAACTCATTTTGCCAAGCTTATCCAGCTGGATGATGGGCAGTTTTACAAGATCGCTGGTTTGGATGCCGCCGTCAGCCAGCAAGGCTCTGGCCGAATACGCGACCAAAATCCCGGCACTGCCCGAGCGCGTCGTCGTCCGGATTCCAAAGGACGCGAATGCCATCGGAGACAACTTCGAATCCGCATTCCTTCAGTTGCGCCGTGAGAAGCTTGACGGACTCTCCGCTCCAGCCGTAGGCTCCGAAAGCCGCCGCTTTTTTCCTCTTGAAGCCCAAGCCGCGCACCATCTCCAGGAAACCGCCCAGGGACGACAGATACCCCCGATTGATGGTCGGGGAGCCCACGAGCAAGGCTTGGGAACGGAACACCTCCGTTACGATATCGTTTTTATCGGCCTTGGCGGCATTGAAAAGTTTTACCACCAGGGTCGGGTCGGCTTCATGCACGCCTGCGGCAATGGCTTCCGCCATGCGCCGTGTCCCGTTCCACATGGTGTCATAAACGATAACGGCTTGATGTTCCTGGTAATCCCCGGAACACTCTAAATACTTGGTAACGATCTGCATGGGATTGTCACGCCAGATGGAGCCATGACTTGGGCAGATCATCTTGAGTGGAAGGCCAAGTCCGGCGAACTCCTCGATCTTGCGTTTGACCAGTGTGCTGAAGGGAGTGAGGATGTTGGCGTAGTATTTGATACACTCTTCCATGAGCAGGCACGGATCGACGAGATCGTTGTACATGCCTTCGGAAGCGAGATGGTGACCAAAAGCGTCGTTGCTGAAGAGGATCTCGTCACCTGTCAAATAGCAGAACATGGTGTCCGGCCAGTGGAGCATAGGAGCTTCGATGAAGAGCAGTTCCCGACTTCCCAAGCTTAGGCGTTGGCCGGTCTTGACCACCTGGAAATTCCAATCCTGGTGGTAGTGGCCTTTCAGGGACTTGACACCATTGGCTGTGCAGAAAACGGGCACATTCGGAATGAGCCGCATGAGCTCCGGCAATCCTCCGCTGTGGTCGCTTTCGGCATGGTTGGCGATAACGTAGTCGATGCGGCCGAGGTCCACGACGGTTTTGAGTTGTTCGATGAACTCGCCTGCGAAGGGTGCCCAGACCGTTTCCACCAAGGCCGTCTTCTCGTCCTGCGCAAGGTAGGCATTGTAGGTGGAGCCGCGATGGGTGGAATATTCCTCGCCATGGAAGCGTCGCAATTCCCAGTCGCGTTTGCCCACCCAGGTAACGGCGTCGGTGATCTTGAAGCTCATGCCTGTCTCTCCTTTTCGGGGTCTGCCCGCATGGTTCATTCTGGCAGATATGCGGCGGCCAAGTCATCCAGGAGCCGGTGAAAGGCCTCATGTCTGCCTGGTCCGATGCGCTCCTCTTCCAGGCGCTCGAAAGCCTCGTGCATCGCCGTCAGGGCGGGCGTGCCGAGCAGGCGTTCGGCCATGGGGAACAACACATTATTTTCTTTGGCGATGTGCTGGGTCAGCAATTCGATATAGTCAAGGACCGGGGCGACGAAGGATCGGGGGCCGGCGTTGCCTGCCAGGGCGGCGTCCATGTCGCGGATAAGCTCCCGCCCGAGGGCATGTTCGTGAAGCATGACCCCGATGGGACCGCCTTCACGCGGCATGCCCGCGCCCTCCAAGGCGGGGAAGAGGATGTCCTCCCCCTTGCCATGGTGGCATTTGTCGGTAAAAATTTTGAGGAAATCGAGGATGCCCGTAAGCTCGGAGGTAGGAATGGTCCCTCCCGCTTCAATGCGCGTGGTGAGTGCCCGCATTACATCCAGCATGCGAAGAATGCCTTTATGCTCCGCTCGTAGGTCGTCTGTCGCTGTCATACGCTCCTCGTGAAGGACTTTTTTGTTTTTTTATACGCGGCCAACGGTTCTGTTGCAAGTCGCTCAAGCTTTTTTCCCGCATACTGCAGCCAACGGGTTTCGCCTTTTTTGGCCTACTGGTTTACGCCAACGGCAATTCTCCGTGGACAAGGTTGAGGAGCGGCTGGCTTGTCAGGGCCGGTCCACCACGCCCGGCCGACCGCCCTGGCTGTATGGGGCGGTTTCGCATGCTCACAGCGCGCCATCTTTCCAATTGAGGCGAAGACGCTTGGTTTTCCGCCGGATTTGGACGTTGTTGGGACGAGAAGAGTCCAGATCAATAAAGGTGATCCGGCCATCAAAATGCCGTGTCACCGAGATCAGCTTCTTGTCTTCCAGTTCCTGGAGGTGAGCCTTCAACCGCTTGAGGGCTGTCCGGAGTCGCGGGCGAGTCCTTCCAGGGTGCAAGTGTAGGGCTTGGCGTTGGCAAGAATCCAAGCGTTGTGCTCCTCGATACCGTTTCGCGACTCATCGCGACTGACATGTGCCAAGCTGGCCAACATGCGACCTCCTGAAGGCCGCTCCGAGGCCCCATGGTCCCGGAGCGGTCTTTGCATGGGTTTTATGGATGAAAGGACTGGGTCGTCGTGGCTGATGCCCGGGAGGGGGGTGCCGGCGGTTTTTAGCCAAGGCACGCCCGGCGTGGCCTTCGGGGAGTTCGGCCGAAAAACACATAGGGACCTCCCCCCGGCCGTCCCGCCCATGCGGGACGGCCATTGCGGTTGGCGAGAGGGGTTGGTTCTGGCAACAAAAAAGCCCGTGGGGTGCTGTGACAGCACGTCCACGGGCTTCAGGAGGGGCGGAAAAACTGCGGAAGAAAAAGAGGAAGGCGTCAAGACCCCGCTATCGCGGGAACTTGACGCCTTTGAATTCGTTGGCGTCCCCAAGGGGATTTGAACCCCTGTTACCGGCGTGAAAGGCCCCGAGGTATCAGCTTAACATGCCGGAAATATAAGCAAAGCGCTGCGTTAAACGCAACCTGCTCCACCAGAACCGTTTCCAAACCGTTTCCGGGCCTTCAGCCATTTTCATCCCTTCCTGCCTCGACCGTGTCTGGTCACCATGTTCCACCCTGCTAAACCTGCTATTTTTGCTAATGTCCAACAATATCAGCCCAAAGACATGGCTAAGGCCATGCTAAGCAAGTGCTAATCAGCGCCTTGCGGCATTGCAGCATTTCAGGTTTGCATATTGCTTCATGTCTACCTGAGCCGAGGCCATAATTTGGGCTACTTCCAAAACGCCTCAGGGAGATCAAGCTGCTTTTCCTTCAGGAATGTCTTCAAATCTAACTTGAAGGTCCGGTAATCTAGGTCATGGACGGCGGCTTCATGGGCGGCCTTTTTGCGTGAATCTCTATAGTGCCAGATGAAACTGGCGATACCTGCTGCTCCAGCACCCAAGACGGTTCCCAACGCAGCAGGTATTACAGGGGTAAGAAAATACACTGCGCCTCCTGAGGCCATGGCTACATAAGCATCGAATAAGGCGCTTTTGATGTCTTCTGGGCTTTTTCGTCCTTCCTTTGCTAAGCTAAAAAGCATCAGAGTGAACGAGCAAGCAAAATCTATATGTTGCGCCTTATACAGGTAGGTGTTTAGCTTGCGTTCCTTGTGTAATGAAGCCTTGTCGTCTTCTAAACGCTTAGCAAGCCGACCCTCCAGTTTATCGTTTGGGGTGGCCTCGATCTTGTCGAGGTTTACGTCCTCTTCCTCCAGTTCGGCGCGCAGTTCAGTAAGTCCGGCTTCATCTCGCTCGGCCATAAGCCCTTCAATAAACGCCTGGGAGGTTGTGTCTAAGTTCCAGGCCGTCTTTAGGTCCCAAGCCCCCATGTGGGTGACCAGGAGAACGTTGGCATAAGTATGGCGCTGTTCAAAGAAAGGTGGCTCGTCCATATTTTCGAGAAAAGCCTGAATCTCACCCATCAGTTCTTGTTGCTTGGCGTAATGGAGCACGGCCATCAACCAGTCTTGGGAAGAAAAATCAAAATCACTGGGTGGTGTTGGGTGAAGCAAACGCCGCTCGGGTGGAGTGGTCCGTTCAACCTTAAGGAAGCGCTTGGCAAGTCCTATCATGGCAGGAGTGTCACCTTGCTCCCTAGCCATATCGAAGTGTAGGAGTAGGGTCGGTGCGTAGTCACCTGCATTTTGGAGCGCCGTTGACGTTTCCGATTTCATTTCGGCGAAGGCCAGGATGCGGGCGGCATAGTAGTGCTGTTCAGGATCGTTGCCGTGATAGGATTTAGCCGCCTCCACGGCATCAGTCAGGCAGGCCGAGATGTCGGCACAGTAATTATGTCGACTAGAAATGATGTAGTATTGTCCGAGAAGATCCTTGGGAAAACTGTCGTGTAAGGTTTTGAAATTGTGTTCCGCTACAACTGGATCTCCCATGTGGAAGGCTAGGCATCCAGCGGCCCGGAGACGAGACTGCAAAGGTAAAATATTCCCTTTCATGTCGAGGAATGCCAAGCAATATATGAAAGAAGAATAACTTTGCTCAATATCGCGTACAGCAGCATACCAATTGGCTTTGGCAAGCAACAACGGAATTTCGCTCGCTAGACGTAATATAGCGAAAGGAGAGTGTTGTTTTTGATGTAAAATATCAAGAACATAATCGGACCCTTGTAGCAATTGCTTTGAACTCGCTAAAGTACAAAATCTGACAATTGCTTGGCGAGCCTTCTCTGGCATATTGAGGTCATCTAATGACATTCCTTTATGCCGCCATGCAGAAGGATAGTTGTTGTTCAAGGCAATGGCTTGGTCAAAAGCGTCTAGCGCACTTTTGTACTTACCCAATCTGGCAAGGGCAATTCCTTTGTTGTTCCGTAAAATAGCGTTGTTGTTGTTCAGGGAAATTGCACGTTCATAGGCATTTAAAGCCTCTTCAACCCTACCCTGTTCTAAATAAATGTTACCTATACCGTTCCATGGAGAATCATAGTTAGCATCTATGGCGATCGCTTGTTCAAGGGCTGCCATGGCTTCGTCAATCCGGCCCAAGCCAAAGAGACATATCCCTTTATTGTTCCATGGGGCAGCATAATTTACATCTATAGCAATCGCTTCTTCATATGCCTCTAGAGCGTCTTCACTCCGACCAAGTTTTTCAAGCACCGTTCCTTTGCCGTTCCAGGCGTAAGCATAGCTATTGTCAATGACAATCGCTTCTTCATATGCCTCTAGAGCGTATTCGTTTTGACAAAGATTTGCAAGGGCGTTCCCTTTGTCGTTCCAGGCATGCGCATTGTTGCTGTCTATTACAATGGCTTTGTCGAAAGATTTAATGGCTTCTTCAAATTTATTTAGATGATAAAGTTCCAGTCCATTGTTATGCCAGTCAATATTATTATTTAAATTCATGACAATGCAACTCTCCAGTGAAAGGATTTACGGCATTAGTTCTTGCTCATTGAGTTTCAAAGAGCAGAAATAGTTAGCCGGTATGCTTGTTGTCACGGTCGACGATTGCGGGATAATTGAATACAAGAAAAAACTTAAAACAAATTTCCGTTACCCTTTGAGCTTGAAATATGTGCGACCGAGGTCGTCTCGCCCCTTGATCGTATAATGTCCCGATGACCATGAGTCATTTGTGTTCATGAAATAGACGTAAACAAGAAGGCCAAAAAACTGTGCGGAAAGATCGTAGTTTTTCTTTGCAGCCTTGTAGTACAAGCACTCCAAAGGAGTCCCAGCCCAATCGTGCCCTGGAATAAAACTACTGACGGTTATTTCTTCACCAGACACCTTCTCTCTTATAAAGTCGAAGATTCCTGTCAACTCGCTTGGCTTAAGCTTAGCTACGATTTGATCGTAGTCTTTTTTGAAGGGTATTCGCGTTATCTGCTTCAACTGTCCGTTATCAATATTAAACAGCATAGCTCCTCCATGTGTAAACCGTATATGAGTTAGCTTGATCCTTAAACTTGTCCGCACGCATGCGACAAAATCCAAGCCAACTGCCGGCCGTGCGTGAAGCGGCGGGCGAAGTTCCGACCCGCCTTTGAACAAACGGGTCAGATCGATCTTTTAGGCGTGAATGAAGCCGAATGGCAAGACCGGCATGCCAGCGCTTGGCCTACAGACGGGCCGAGCTAAATAGGACAAGAGCCAAAAGCGATCCATACAGGACCGCCGGTGCGGGCATAGCCTGTGGGTCAGGCTGGGACAAAAACGGCCGCAAATGGATCCCTTGAGATCAATGGTCGCACCCCTGGGCACGACGACAACGACAAGGCCCACATATGGCCGCAGCAGACCGTTAAAATGGGCCGACTATGCGAACGGCCGCCCGACAGAGCCGCTGCTCGACTACCCTTTGTCCTTTGGAGTCCAGTCGTTAAACACGCCTTCGTAGGCACTGCGGAAATCAGGGCACATTTTTTCCGAACCCTCGACGTTTATCTTCTTGAGCGGGCAGAATCTCAAGCGCTCGCTAGTGGGGCCGATCCTGACCTCGGCTATGAAGAAAAGCTCACAATCACGGCATGTTGCCATCTCTCTCCTCCGTGTCATCATAATCCCGGGCGGGATATTGATGCTCGCTTAATATAGAATACTCTATATTAACAAGGAGGAAATGACTCCCTCGGGCAATGAGTCTGAATGACTCGGAATAATGGGATGACAACCCAGCCGTGGTTGGACAGGGGCGACAAAACCTCTGGGTTTTGTCTTGACATAATATAGATTATTCTTTATTGGTGGGCTATCCGGGACGAAAAAGGAGGCCCACATGGAACGCGTTTTTGGCTATGTCCGCGTCAGCAGCCCCGGCCAAGTCCAGGGGGACGGACTGGCCCGGCAGGCAAAGGCGATTGCCGACTATGCCCGTTCCCATCGTCTTGATGTCGTGGACATCTACCGTGAGGAAGGCGTCAGTGGGACAAGCGACGACCGCCCCGCCCTGGCCCGGCTCATGGTGGACCTGGAAGAGAACGGCCACGGCGTCAAGACGATCATCGTTGAGAAGCTGGACCGGCTGGCCCGTGACCTCATGGTCCAGGAAGCCGTAATCCGCGACTTCCAGAAGCATCACTTCGACCTCATCTCCGCAACCGAAGGCCCTGACCTGTTGAGCGAAGACCCAACCCGAAAGTTGATCCGGCAGGTGTTCGGCGCTCTCGCTGAATACGACAAGAGCATGTTGGTCTCGAAGCTGCGGGCCGCCCGTGAACGGGTGAAGGCGAAGACTGGCAAATGCGACGGACGCAAGGGCTACTACGAGACCGACCACGGCAAGGCGGTCCTGGCCCGCATCAAGCAACTGAGGCGCAAGCGCCGGGACGTGAAGCCCTTGTCGTTCCCCGACATCGCGGACGTCTTGAACAAGGAGGGCATGTTGACCTTGGCAGGCAAACCCTGGACAGGAGGGAACGTGGCGGCAGCCATGCGCCGCAACCAGAAGCGATAGTTCACAGCCGAGGCCCGGCACCCAAACCGGCCGCCCCAACTGTCAGGGGGATCAAGGCCAGCATGAGGCAGGCTGACAGTGTCTTGCCCAGGACGCCCCCCCTGCTTTTATCTTCACATAGGGGGTGTCACACCCCGCGCCGCCACCCGGCCACATTTTTTTTCTGAACAAAACGACCACATTCCAAAAGAGATCGTTTCAGGTCATTTCCCCGCCCCGCCACCCCCCTTGCCCTGGCTTAGCCCAAAAAGCGCCTGTATCGCTCGTTATGGCAGGTAAAAAGGGCTTCCCTGCTGCCCCCTTTGTCCCGTTTGGGCAAGGGCGTTGAAAAAGGAGGCTGCCAAATGACTGGCATTCGCCAGGGCGGGCGCAGGGTTGACCAGGGTGAAACTGAAGCCGCCTTGCTGGTTACTATCTGGCAGACAGTGCGACCTTCGCCGAGGACGAGGCTAGAAAGAGCAGGACATGGAGGGATCTCTGACCGTTGGCATAATTCCAACAGATAAACCACCGCCTCTGGCGGTGTGACCCGAAAAGGTTCGACCGTTCCGGGAATGTGGCCTTTGGTAGTCAATGCAACACGTGACTCGTAATGGCAGAATGCCGTAAGTTTCTTATTCTTAGGTCGTTAGCCCCCTTCGAGGGGGCATCATCATACCACCGGCTATGCCGGTGGTAGCTGATTCGGTGAGTAGCCTCCGAAGACCACGTTGGTCAGGTATCTTCAGGGCCGTCGGCACCTTCTCCATCACCCTCGGGGACATTCTCACCATCCACGTTACTGCCGCCCACCTGTGACCAATGAATGGCACCATCCAACTGGCCTCGCTTCATGGCCATAACATGGGCGGCGTTATTCATCACGAACTCGAGGAGACGGGCCTCTCCACCGGAGAGGTAACCCCTGACAATGTCACCTGGCACGAGCAGAAACTGCAAGTGCGTCTCGCGCGTAATTTCATCGGCGTACTTCCGGGCCTCCGATGTGAAATCCGTTGTGGTTACTACTACGACGACGTGGGCCTTCTGGTGGATGGCGATGCCTACTTCCTTAGCCACCTCTGAGAGTTGAACCTTTGAGGACTCTTTCAAGTTCTTGCACTGAACAACCCAACGAGAAAAAAGAAGGTCCCGTCCCTCGGCCAACAGATCCACTTCGGCAAAGCTTGTGTCCCGGGCTCGTTGTCGGAACCCACGAGGCTCAAGAGCCAACGCCAGCAGCATCCGCAGTGCGAGCAACTCCAATCCAATTCCACGATTATTCTTGCTGTCTTTGTCGTAAAGTAGATTGCGTACTTCGGGTAGAGGCAACGTGAGTTTTCCGCGAAGATCCCCTGGAATTGCCCCAAACATGTGCGGGAGGATCTTGTCGAGTGGCATCCGCAAGAGTCGGTCACTTGCGCGCGCACTCCCTCCTTTGCCACTTTTCGCAGCGGGAGCCTCAATCCAACCAGCTGCCAGCAAAGGATCGACGACATTCTTCCGCAATTGGTCCTCATCGAACCATGCGCGGGCGCGACGAAGGCACTCGCTGTACACAGGCTTGAGGGGGATATACTCCCTATGTCCTGCTGTTTCCGCACAGCGGCGAAGGATCTCGAGGAAAAGGCGGGGGCCTGGCTCCATTGCAAGTATGGCTGAGAGGTCGTCAGAGTCCGCGCCGATCAGGTCGCGCAGTACGTCGTCGTCGGGACGGCGATACTGGCCATCTTGTACGACTACCCCGGCTTCCATCATCCAGTTTTCGAGGGTCGTATGGTCGGTGGTCGCATTCGATAAGCCCTCTACCCCAAGATTCTCCAACTCACGCTTCAATAGCGCCTTTCGGCTCCCCACCTCGCGACGGTAGTATAGCGTTCGGATGGCCTCAATGAGCAAAATTCCGTTGCGATCAAGGATCATGCGCTTCACGAACTCCCGCGCAGCGAGAAGCGGAGACGACGCATTCACTACATCGAGCCCGAAGTCGGTGAGCAGAAAGGTCCCAGAGTCAACTAGGCCAGTGTTTATCAGCGTCACCGGGACATTCGTAATAGACCTTTTGTTGGCATTGCCGCTGAAGAACTCTGATGCGAAACGCTTAACAGCCACGTCACGATCGCCCTGAGCATCCGCCACAATTCGGAGTGGCCGCCTGATATCCTTGCCGAGAATCCCGGGCGAGAAGTCATTGAAGGACGGGAGCCTTAAATTCCGAGTCGTGTCGCTCATGATGGACCTGCCTCAATTTGCCGCAGTATGGCTCGACCGAGATGTTTGGCCAAGCGAGGGGGGACCGCGTTGCCGACTTGTCGCCATTGCTCTTCGACAGTCCCGGCGAGAAACCAAGCGTCAGGAAAGGTCTGAAGCCGCTTGACCTCTTCTATTCGAAGGATGCGGCTTCGCCAGTGGAAAGGCCCCATGTTGTTGGAACGGCGAGCCTGGATCGTCCACGACGGCATTTCTGGAGATAGCTTAAGCAGAAATGACCAGTAGCGCGAGCGCCATTTGAACACAGGGTTCGGATGACCTCGCTTTGCGGTGAAGAACAGGTAGTTGTCTCCCGGGGGGATAGACTTTAGTAAATCATTATACTTCCCCCCAGCAAAATGCCCGTCGTCACTAGCGTTGTCCTCCGTATCGAGGTCACAGAGTACGTCGCCGGCCGTTCGCCACACCGACAGATTGTCCTCGGACAGATTGCCGTCCAACTTTCTGGGATCCATATGTGTAGGCGGTGGGAATACAAACTTCCGGCCCTTGATGCCTACCATTATGAAGCGTTGTCGGATTTGAGGAACTCCATAGTCGGCTGCGTTAAGAACCTTGAATGAGATTTCATACCCCAGGCGCTCGGCAGTCATGTACAGCCATTCGAAGCCCTCGGGATGGACCTTATACGCAAAGCCAGCCACATTCTCAAAAAGAAATGCTCGCGGCTGTAACTCCTCAAGCAGGCGTAGGTATCCGCGCAGGGTCTCGTCTCCGACGGGATCGTTGATTCCCCGTGGCTTGTCCTTTCGATAGAATCTCGACTTGGAGTAAGGAGGACAGGGAGGCCCTCCGGCCAGTAAGTCTAAGCCGTCCATAGACTCATTGGTAGTTCTCTCGATGAGTTCACGAGAGACGTCGGAAATGTTACCCAGATGGAATACAGCGTTTGTTCCGAAGTTCTGCGGGCGTTGATAGGTTTCTTTGCAAAGAGGTTCAATGTCTGTGGAGAACACCACTTTAAAGCCGGCCTCAGTTAAGCCGACATCAAGGCCGCCAGCACCCGTAAAAAGGCTTACGCATCGCGGCATGGTGATCACGCATTAACGAAGAGCGAGGACACTGCCGCTGATACCATCTTCGACGCAAGTAGCGGCGGCACCGCGTTTCCAATCTGTCGTACGCGGTCACGGCGACTTCCGGTGAATGTATAACCATTGGGGAATGTCTGAATCGCGGCGAGTTCGGGCGTCCGAAGTCGCCGGCTGGTCCAATGGAACGGTCCCACCCATGGGCCGGGGTTGGCATTGATGGTCCAGGAGGGCGCATCAGGGGCGAGTTTCAGTAGGAAGTTCCAGAACCGGGTTTCGGCCTCGAAAACTGGTTCTGGGTGGTTAGCCCACGCTGTTAGATACTTATAATTCCATCCTGGGGGGATCTCCCGAAGTTGATCAGCCCACTTTCCCTCGACCACTTCGCCTTTTTCAAAAAACTGGTTTCCTGCATACGGCGCGATGACTTCGCCGACACCCACCAGCGTGGGGAGCCCTGTGCTCTGGTCGGATGAGTGCGTCTGCTTGGGCGCGATCGGCATGGTACGGCGACTACCGATCACGAAGATGCGCTGCCTCTTCTGCGGAATCCCATAGGCTGTGGCGTCGGCATCGACCATCGTACAGTTGTATCCAGCATACTGAAATGCGGAGAGAAGTGAGTGAAGCACGCCACGATTGCGGGGATGAATGAGACTACGCACGTTCTCCATGACGAAGGCGTCAGCGCGGGATTCCACGACCAGCCGCCAGAACTCCTTGAGCAGGTCACGTCTGTCGTCGTCTTTGGCCTCCCAAATAGGCTCGGGCCGCTTAGCCTCTTCTCCTCGCGCCCTAGCGCGGCGGTAGTGTGCGTCAAAACCGGGGTCGGTCCAGTAACTCGCCTTCGAAAAAGGCTGGCACGGCGGTCCGCCGACCACTATCAGCGGGTCCGAGCGGCCAACTTTAGCCGCCACCCGAATGTCTTCGCCGACAAGGTCGCGTACATCACGTTCCTCGATGACATGATCTTTACCGAGGTTATTCGCCCGAAGTGTGGCGCACGCTTTGCTATCGAACTCTACCGATAGACGAACGTCACAACCAGCCATACGACTTGCGACGGCGAAGCCTCCGGCTCCAGCAAACAGGTCAACTACAGGCAGGTTGAGGGGGTTATACATGAGAACTCCGAGGGAAAAAGAGGACTTCCTTTAATAGTTGCGTAGCGAGCATTACTCATCAGTCCGTAATTGCGGAAAGGGGAGGGGGGGCTGCATCTCGTGTTGCCGGACATCAAGGTGCGCGCGGATCAACCACGCGATGAGCGTGCTCTTTTTGTAGCCGCGCCCGTCGCAGAAGGATTCCAGGCGTCGAAACTCCTCATCAGTGAGCAACACCGATACAGAGTGCGTACGTTTCTTCGCCACGGGCGGCTCCTCCTTCACGGGGGAAGAGATTATAGCTAAAAGTGCGCACTTGTCCATAATTCTCCACAGGGAAGGTGGTGAAAACGAACCCACACAGGGGCGGCAGTCGTGGACATGACCCACAGGTCGGTTGCAGCCCAAAACGCCCGGAAACGGCTCGCCTATAATCAAATGAACGCGCCTGAGACACGGCGGCAGGCCGCAGCCCGGGGCCGCCAGGGCAAGGCGGATCACTCAGCACGCTTCCCCGCTCACCGACAGAAGCACCAACACCGAGCCGGGATGAACCAGCCGGGGGAGGCGATGGCAAGAAGTCCACCCTTGCCGGCAGCCCTTGAGCAAAACTGCCCACGAGCCAAAACGAGCCCAGGCTATCCACGGGCGCGGACATGGCCCGCAGGTCAGGCATGGACAAAAACGGCCGTCAAGGGATCGCGTACGATCAACGGAAAGCGCCACGGGCACCCCAGCGGGACGCCTTGCCTGCCGACACCGACCATAGCGACGGACAGGGCTGCAAGCTAACAGTGCCAAGGTCTGACACATGCAAGCTAACGGTGCCAACCCCTGCCACACGGGTAAGCAGCATTACACATGTAACATATTGTTCTTCTGCCGTTTTCGTGGGAACAATGGCCCGGCAAAACTATGCCGAGGATCACGGCGCGCCAGCCGGTTTTACGGGGACCGACCGGGCATACAAAAAAAAGGATCACATAAAAACCAAACCATCGACAGGGAAAGATGCTTTACCCAAAAACCATTCCCGGAAAATATGTCAATCCGCCAGATTCCGGAACAAACTTGATGGAGACGAACAGGCCACCAGGGACCGGGAAAGGGGAAAACGACAGGGGGACACGACTGACACCAACGGCTGAGGCCAGTCAGCAGACATGACCGAGGACCAGCCCGCTTTGATCACAACCCCAGCTTGAACTACGGAAGGCAATGGCAGCCGGCCCGACGGTCACAGACAATGCCGTAGACAGGACAATACATGCGCGCTTGGCTGATCGCCTCGCGCGCGCGTGCGTAAGCAACAACGCTGCCAATTGCATGGTAAAGAGTATGAAGAAAGAAAAAGACTATAGAACTTTTGTTCGGCCGAATTGGCAAGATGAATCTTGCTATTTATACACTGTGAAGCTGAACAACACGGGGTGGGCCTGGGAGTTTCTGCGCCGAAATACTGCTTATTGCAGCGAATGGGATAATTTGGTCAAGCTCGAAGAAGGAAAGATCGGATGGTGGATTCCGAATGAAGGGCATAGTGAAGCTGAAAAATGGGGGCTATCATCTGGCTACATTAGCCCGGCAGCAACAGGATTTCAGGTAATGGAATTGAACAAGGATCAGCTATTCTTTGACCTGAGCCCCGGAATAGTTTCGGGTAATGTTGGAAATATTGAGCGCTATTCAAGCGAACCTAAGGAGAGAAAAATAATGATGCGCGATGGTCAACTGGCCTTCGCATTTGATCTTTGCCTTAATATAAACGATCAAATCGACTATGCCAAGAGGATTCTGAAGGATGCGCAGAAAGCAATCCATCACTTCGGACCAAGACCAATATCAATCAAGAAGCACAAGCAGAATTGGCCAGACTACCTGCGCATCCTTGATGGCATCCATTGTGGATGTTCCTTCAGCGCAATTGGCGAGATTGTCTACCCTGGCAACGATGACCCTGGGGATCGTGCAAAAAAAGCACACAAAACCGCCCGTAGTCTTGCTGAAAAGGACTATAGGGTGATCATGCTAATAAGGACTCCCCAGAAAACCGAAAAATAGCACGCCCGTTATCTCTCCCATCTCAAGCCTCAGGCTATCCGCTAGGCTGCCTCCTGAAATCATTTGAAGGAGGTTGGCATGAACATGCTGCCCGAACGCCCCCGTCGAAGAATCCCGGCTTCCGTTGTTGCTGCCCAGTATGACGCAGAAAGAGCGGCCCAAGACTTCCTGTTTCAGCTTTGGGGCGAGACCCCGCCCTCTGGGTTCCTGAGCCTCTTCACAAAAGCTGGGAACGCCACAAAGTGGCACCCTTCGTCCGACTTTGAGGCCATGTCCCGTGATGCTGTCACCATTTCCCAGAGCCACGACGTCTGGGACAGCGTCGGCATGTACGCTCAGCCGGCCGCAACAGGCCGAGGCAAGGCTGACGATGTCATCGCAATCCCCGGCTTTTGGATGGATCTTGACATTGCTGACGAGGTCCACGCACAGACAGCCCTGCCCGCGACGGTCGAAGAAGCAATGTCCATCTTTAAGGATTTTCCTTTTAAGCCGACGATAGTCGTTCACTCCGGCCATGGATTGCAAGTCTGGTTTTTGTTCGACAAGCCCTGGCGCTTCGGTTCCGAAGAGCAGCGCAAGAAGGCTCAAGCGTTGAGCAAAGCGTTCCAAGAAGCGATCCAGAGCGTCGCTAGGGCAAAAGGGTGGGAGCTGGACAACACTGCTGATCTTGCACGGGTATTGCGCCTCCCCGGAACGATGAACAACAAGGCCGACCCCGTCCCGGTTCGAATCCTCGAAGAATACACCGATTACGCCCGCCGCTACACCATTGAGCAGATTGAAGCGGGCTTACTTAAATCTCAGGGGGTAGCTGAACCTGCCCTGTCCATGCCCACTGACCACCCAACCCACGTTCCCGGCGACGGTGCGGACCTCGGCCTAATCACCGAGGGGTGTGGCTTCATGCGCCACTGCCGCGACGCCACCACCACCTTGCCCGAGCCGGAGTGGTACGCGGCGATGTCGATACTTGGCCGCTGCCAGGACGGCGCTCGCTTCGCCCATGAGTGGAGCCGCCATTATCCGGGTTATTCAGCGGAGGAAACCGACCGGAAGTTGCGGCAGGCCCTGGAGAAGGGCGGTCCGCGAACCTGCGAAGACATCATTGAGAAGTTCCACCCGGAAGCCTGCGAGACCTGCCCTAGCCGGGACAAAGTCAAAAGCCCGGTCGTCCTGGGGCGGGTCCGCCAGCCATTGCCGCTGAAAAGAGCCGTAGCGAGCCACCGTCCGTTTCCGGTGGACTACCTGGGGCCTGTGCTTGGTCCGGCTGCAAAAGCCACCAGTGAAGCAAATGGAGTGCCTCTGGCCATCGCTGCACAAAGCTTCCTTGCCGCCGCGACGTTGGCAGTCCAGGGGGTTGCCGATGTCGAAACTGATGGGCGACGTTCACCGATTTCAAATTACTTCATAACTGTGGCAAGATCAGGCGAGAGGAAGTCTTCTACAGATGCAGAAGCTTTGTTCCAACACTATGCGTTTGAGAAATCCCTGACGGATGCCTACAACGAAGCCATAGCGTCATACCAACTACAAGTAGCGGCTTACGGCCAAGCTAAAAACTTGGCCTTGAAGAATTGCGGAAGAGAGGCCACGCGAGAGAATATTGAAGCCTCGCTAAATTTAATCGGCGAGGAACCGAAGGAACCGCTGGCACCAAATGTCATAGTGACCGACCCGACGCCTGCTGGACTTATGCGGCACTTCCAAAATAGCCGTCCGAGCTTGGGAATTTTTTCGGATGAAGGAGGTCAGTTCGTTGGCGGCTATGCAATGTTAAAAGAACACCAAATCGAGACCGCCGCCAACTTGAGCAAATTTTGGGACGGCAAGCCAATCACTAAAGCCCGAGGTGTTGACGGTACCGTGCGAGTTGCTGACCGTCGCCTCACGATGCACCTGATGCTCCAGCCGCAGGTCGCGAGTGGGTTTGTAGGTAACGGAGCCTTACTCGACCAGGGCATCCTGTCTCGGGCGCTCATCGTCTACCCCGAATCGACCATAGGGACGCGGAAATATAAGCGGCGGAATCTCCGCCGAGTGCCTGAGATGAAAGCCTACCACGAGCGGATACTGGCGATACTTTCAGTTCCTCTCCCTACGAAGGAAAAAAATCCGAAGGAATTGGCTCCAAGGGCAATCAAACCTTCCGCAGAAGCAATGGATGCATACCGCCAATTTTACGATGAAACCGAATACCAAATGAGGGATGGCGGAGCCTTGGCATGGATTCGTGGTTTTGCAAACAAGTCCGCCGAACACGCTGCCCGTCTTGCCGCAGTCCTTACCCTCGTCGACGACCTCGAAGCGCCGGAAATCGCCCTTGGGAAGATGCAGGCGGGCGTTGAACTGATGCGTTTCTATCTTCATGAGGCCCTACGCATCCACGGCTCCTTCGAACACGATCCCGACCTTGATTTGGCGGAACGCCTGCTGACATGGGCGCAAGGGCAAGGTGAACACGTGGCGCTCGTGGACATATATCAAAGGGGACCAAACTCGATCCGCAGCAAGGGCGTTGCCATACGAACTGCGAAAATTCTTGAAGATCACGGCTGGTTTATCCCGGTCCCCGGTGGGGCGTTCATCGACAGCAAAAAGCGCCAGAAGGTCTGGCGGGTTGTCCGGGACGACATTTAGCACGGCGTAGCATGGCTTTAGCGCCTGCAACAACGAGTCCGGCCAAGACATTGGCAGCTTTAGCTGGTTTAGCGGCATATCCGTCAGGCGAAAAAAGGCCCCGTGATGAAACTGGAAGACCTGGGCAAGCCCATGACCGCGAAGGAAGTCGCCAAAGTGTTGGGGGTTGCTCCCAACACGGTCATGAGGCATGCTTCTCGTCTCGGGGCCTTGCGCCTAGGCGGAAGGACGCTGTTCTTTGAAAACAAGGTGTTGGAGGCAATCACCAATGGCATCCAAGATTGTCAAGAACGGCCGAGCCCGATGGAAAGCCCGCGTCCAGAGAGACGGGGGCATAAGGCAGAAACTGTTCGAGACCAAGGCCGAGGCCCTGGACTGGGAATCGGCCATGAGAAAGTCCCCTACCTGGGAGGTCCAGGAGCCAGTGATGGCGACAGCAACCGTCACGGTCTTGATGTGGATGAATAGTTACCTGGACGCTGTCACGGACCGGGCCATGACGAACAAGACCTACGACGAGAAGAAGACCGCGTTCAAGCGTTTATTCGCCGTCTACCCCAAGACAGGGGAGGTTACGGCCATCACCGTGGCCCACGCCTATGCCGTGCTTCGGAAACGGGCGAAGACCGTTTCCGGCCACGCAGCAAACAAGGACAGGAAAAACCTGTCAGCAGCTTGGGCATGGGGGGTGAAGTACATGGGCCTGCCCGAAAAGAACCCCTTCAAGGAAGTGGAGCGGTTCGGAGAGGACAAGAAACCCAAGTATGTTCCCAGTGAGGAGGACTTCTGGAAGGTCTACCACGTGGCGGAGAACGAGCAAGACCGGATCATGCTCTTGACCTACCTGCACACTGGAGCGAGGAAATCTGAAATCCTGAACCTGCGTTGGGACGACATCGACTTCGAGGATTCCCGCCTGCGCCTCTGGACCAAGAAACGCCAGGGGGGCTCCAGGGAATTCGATTGGATTCCCATGACCAAGGAGTTGGGTGCTGCCTTGCGGCGTCATCGCCAGGATGCGAACAGCGTGTTCGTGTTCACGAGGAAGAGAGGGCAGAAGTACACCACCCGCCAGCACTGGTTACGGTACCTGTGCGGCATGGCCAGGCGTTTGCCCTCACGCGCCAACCATTCGGTGAAATCGTACCAGTCGAACACTGGTGCGCTTGCGCCATCGGCCATCGTGCCGCCATAAGCGGGACGCAATGCTCCTCCGATAACTGACGGCATATAGATATCCTGCCAGACGCCGGCGACATACCGCATTCCCTCCGGTGCGCACCGAGGCCTCCACTGTAAATCCCAGATAGATGGTGGGACTATGTCCCCGGCCAAATACCCTGATCCAGGGTGCCCGCTGATAACGCCAGCGGCGACACAAAGACAGTGGAAACCACCGATTTTTCGGGAATTACTCGCCGTGTATCCGGTTGGATAGGTGGAATTTGCCGAAAAAAGTAGCCTGATACCCCCAGTGTCTTGGCACGCATAAACATTGAGATCCTTGCCCGCACGTTTTGTCGGGTCCGCCAAGATCTGCGAATCCGAGTCATAATTCGCCGCATCGTTAAGGTCTTTCGCCTGTAATCCGGCAATGTAGTAGCCAGAATCGTTGACATTTAGCGTGACACGATCCGGGCTACACCATGTCCTACGACCCTCGGCATCGGTGGTGCTGGCGACCGTGGCCAGGGCCGAGCGCGCATAGTGGGCCGGGGTGGAGGCGATAACGGTGATGATCGGATCACGCCCCCCCGTAGCGTGCTGGTCGGCATGGTTGACAAGGCTCTTTTTGTCGTCATTGCCGTGCATGATGCTGACAAGATTACTGGTCAGCGCGTCTCCGTCGTCCATCTCCAGCGTGACGGTGGTCGTCGGATCAGAGTAGGATGACGATGCGGTAGTGCCATATTGGAGCCCATCCGCGCCGCAATCGGCCTGGACGCGGACGCCGGGAGACAATTTTTCTGTGAGGTCGATAGACGCCGTAAGGGAGGCATTGGACAAGTAGGTTGCGGGGATGGCGGCGGACCAAGGGCCGGAGCCGTCACCTATTTCAGAGGGGTCTTTAAGCTCATAGCCAGAGCCATCCAATTTTACGGCGGGTATCTGCCCTGCGTTGCTTGTTGTGACCGTCGGCATGTTAAGGCCGGCGGCATATCCTGCGGCTGCGGCGGCATAACCGCCAGCCACATCCCTCGCCGCCTCCGAGCCGGCCTGGGCCTCGCCGGCCAGAACCGCCGACGCGGCGGCCTCGGCAGCCTTGGTCGTGACCGTGGCTGCGGCAGAGCTTGCCAAGCTAGTATTGCTTGCGACGGTTGCGGCGACAGCTTCAACTTCAGAAAGCACAGTAGGGACGCTCTCGAGGTCAGGAAGAATTGCGTTGATACCATCGACAGTGTCGTTAACTTGGCCGGTCATGGTATCAAGATTCCCGAGCGACGTGCTCATCGCGTCATCAAAATCGGTCAACATTCGACCAGGAGCGTCTATTCTGACGGAAATTTTAGGAATAGGCATGGTTCCTCCTATATTAATCCGGTAACATCAAACGAAACTGTGCACTGGCTCAAGCCCTCTATGGGGATCTCAAACTCTCCAGCCCATCCATAAACGGTCAGCGACTGCGGCTCGATGCCGTTTTCGTTGTGGATAACAAACAAAGCCGCAATGCCATCAATGTCTGCAAGCCGTTTCTTGACGAAGTCAACATCATTTAACGATATGTCCGCTGTAAACTTTACGGTGCTGGCGTTTGAGCCTTTGAGTAAAGACGTACGTCCGAAGCTGTCCGTGGTTTTTTTGGAGTAGCTTAGGCCATTAATCTTTGCGCCCCACTGGGTTTTCCCAAGAGGGGCCGAAAGGCCGGCTATGATATTCCCTACTTTTGCTTTTCCTTCGCCTGCATCAATGCGGATTCTCGCCTGTGTCGCACCGCGCAAAAGGAGTGTCTCGAAGACGTCGCCCTTGAACACCCGCTCACCAAAACAATACTCGGACATGGTGTATGTAGGCTGTAGAATCTGATGCGTTGAGGTCTTAATTATTGTTTCGGAAACTATTTGGTCGATTGTTAGTGTGTAGCCTTCAACTCCAAATATAACTATCGAATCACACCGCGAAACATCGAAGGTATTGTCAATGAGGTAATCGTTTTCAGTCTGCGTGTTTGTATATTCATCAACGCACAAATAGGCGTTCGTCGCGCCCCGGTCACTCCATGCCGGGTCTGTCCCTGTTAAGTTGGCGGGAGGATTGGCGCGCTCATCTAGGTCCGCGATGGCACCGATCCGCTTCTTCTGATCCGCCTCCCATGCTTGGGCTGACGTCATGATGCCGCCATAAATAGCGCCAGGATCACCAGAAAGCTGGCCAAGCTCGGTTAGTATGCTGGCGGCGCTCTGCATGGATTTGGCCCAGGCGTCAATTTTGACGATCTGTTTTTCAAGAGACCTGTTCTGGCCGATCACTGAAAGCGCTTCATTAATGTCTGACACGTCGCCCTTCGCCCCGATCGTAGAGCGCCGGATGGAGGCGACAGAAGCGTCATACTTCTTGTCTATGGCGGACAGCTTCGCACCCAAAGAGTCCCCATCAAGCTGGGAAAGAAGAATCTCCTGTTGATTTTGGGCTTGCTCCAGGGCGGCGGCGGCCTGGGAGCCAAAACGTTCAGCGGCCAGCCCCGCATTCTTTGCGGCCTTGGAGCCGCGGTTCATTTTCTTTTCGTAGGATTCCTGCGCGTCTCCGATCCTGCCCCATGCCTCACGCTGGTCGTTGATGGCCCGCGTAAGGTCTTCCTGGGACAACCGCCCTGAATCTATTTTCCGTTGGAGTTGGTTGGCGACCCCCAGATTCTTCTTCCACGTTTCGCCAAGTTGGTACTCCGCCGTTCCAGACCCACTCAAAAGCTTGGAACTATCCGAGGCGGAGTAGCCGGCTTCCTCGATCTGCTTCTTGACGGTCTGGCCAAGGGGTTTCCCATCCGGGCCGACGACGGCCACCCTCATCCGAATCTGGTTTGTCCCGCTGGAGGCAAGGTTTTGAGCCCTGGCAAGCCCTTCCTGGACGGACTTTTCATTTTCAGCATCGCCAAAAACGCTCATTCCATAGAGCGCTCCGGCCCCGATGGCCCATGGGTTGCCACGCGAAACCATGGCACCGACACCGCCACCCAAAATGGCACCCTGGAGCGGAGCGGGGATTTTCTGCCAGGCGGTGACAAAGTCGTTGATGGCCGTGATGGCCGCCTGGAGCGCTGGCACGGCGCTACGCATGAGATTTGTCCCCAGGTTCGCAGCGCCGGAAGCCATTGCGCCCAAGGCGTATTGAGCTTCCGGCCGGCTGATTTCGTCCTGGAATGCCTTCATGGAAATTGTGGCTTGGTCCACGAACTGCTGAAGGGCAGGGCCAAAGGCCTCGCCAAGTGTAACTTGTAAGTTTTGAGAGTACCGTTCGAAAGAGAGCAGGGCTTTCCCCGCAGTATCCATCGACCTCGAATAAACGTTGGCGATGTCAGGGCCACGTTCCATGACCGCATTGAACCGCGCCTGTATTTTCTCGTTTTCCGTCAGAGCGTTGGCCGTCGTGCCGAGCTGATCGGCCAACTTTTTGTAGGATGACTCGAAATTGACGTTGAGCCCGACCGTGCGCAGCATCTCCGGCTGTGCTGTCTGGATGGCGTCCACAAGACGGGCGAAGGTGGCGGAGGAGTTTTCCCCAGCAATGCCGGCGGCATCCTGGGCCAGGCGGGCAAGATCGGTTGCCTTGGAAAGATCAAGGTGCGCCTGGACGAGTTTGGTCGCTTGCTGGCGCGACTCCACCATAGAGATGCCGGTTTTCTGGAGCGCGGCGGCCGTCGCGTTCATCTCGCCGGCCGTGTACCCGGCATTTGCTCCGACGGTCTCCATGACCACGCCGAGCGTCTCGTAGCGCGCGGCGAGCATGACCGAACCTTTGATGTAGTCCGCGACCTTGTAGGCAGCAAAGGCGGCCCCGAGCTTCAGGACGATGCTTTCGAGGCTGGAGATTGCGGACGTTGCTGTCGAGGCGGAGCTTTTGACCTGATCGAGCCCATTCCCGAGCTTGGCAAACTCGACCGCAGACACTCCGGCCTTTTGCCCAAGCGCCATGATTTCGCGCTGGGTCAGCCCCGCGGCTTTCCCGATCTCTTCGATTTGGCGCTTGGTCTTATTTAAGGCTGCGGCGGCATTGTCCGCCCCTAGCTTCCGCTCGAAACGATCCTCAAGGGACTTGATCTCGCGTTCGGTGAGTTGCGCGGCAACACCGGTGGCCTCAAGGCTTTTACGAAAATCCTTGACGGAGGAAATGCCCCTGGAGGCGTCGACGTCGATACGAAGGCCCATGGTCGCTCCTGCTTTGGGAGACCATGGCGGCCAGCCCACGCATGGGCCATCATGAAGGTGCGAAAATGGGGCCTGCGAAAAGGAGTACGCTGGTTTTTATTGCCATCCAGAAAGGATTCCTGGTATCGGGCGCGAGAAAGGGGAAAATCGTGAAAATTATCTTGACTTTTCTCGTCGTCATCCTGGCGTGGGGACAATTGGCGTGGGCCGGAAGTTGGGAGCAGTTTGATGCGTCCGTTGAAAAAATTTCCGATGCTGTTGAAGTTGGAGTTAGTCACAACAAGTTCCTTGAGTTGCTAGCTGACGCAAACACAAGGTCAAAAGGTATTTGCGAGACTATGGAGCAAGGTAAAAAGTCAAACAACTGGTTTTGTCTTGCATTTTGGCAATTCAAGCTTGCTGCAATGAACTGGTACGGATCAGGTATCCCTGATCGGGGAAGATTCTCGGCAGCCATGCAAAGTGTTGCTAACGGTAGGATATCTGGTGGTAAAGTAAAATAGTAAAGTGAGCTAGTAATGTGGATTGTTGATTTTATTAAAAAACTTGCTGTGACGGGTGCAAATCAGGAAAATTATGCGATAACTTGGCATAACAATAGGGTTGAATGTTTAAAAAATGAATTTACTTTCCTTCAAAATAATCCGTATTCTCATTGTTCAATGCAAAATTCCGAACTTAGGCGTTTGGCTAAATTAATAAATGAAAGCGATAGAATAATAGAGACGTCGGAGTGCATGAACGAAAGATTGAGGAGGTGTGAGTTCTGTATAGATGCACTGTTTAAAATTTGTGCCTGTTTCCAAACGGAAAGGGATTATGCTGTATCATTGTCAAACGCTCTAGAGACATATGAACGGCTGAAGAAAGGTGACCTTCCATCAATTACGATTCAAGAATATTTTAAAAAAGTGGACAACCTTACATTCGACGAAGTATGGGACAGCTTGAGCGGTAGTAAACAAAAAACTATCCCAAGGATTCCAACGGTAGACGGGATACCTGTTTACGAATATGCCGAAACCCACAAACACGACTTTGAAATTATGTACAGATGTTGCATTGCAGTACTAAAAGAGTCTTGCACTTCTAAAACAACCCCGGCTCCGCATTATTTCTGGCGTTGTGCGGTTCTTTCAAAAAAGGCAAAGAGATACGATATAGAAGTAAAGGTGTGTGAAAGTTATTTGGAGTTTGTAGATAGATACTGTTCCGAAATGACGGCGGATGGAAAGACCCTCGGTAAAGATTGCCTCGATATTTCCCAAGGCCCCCGCGTTGCCGACATGCGAAAGCGCCTCCCGAAGGCCCGTGTCAACTTGGCAAAGCAGCAAGCCGCCAAAATCGAGAATGGGTTGGGCTCTTGACATCCTCGACCCTCTGCCCCAAGGGAACCCTATGACGCTCCTTTTCGACGATACCAAGAAGCTGGAAAAGGCCCTGGGCGAGGAGGCCACCCGGGCGATCCTCAATATCGTGGAATCCTCCAGGGGTGAAGCCGCAACCAAGGCGGACGTGGAAAAACTGCGGGGTGAAACCCGCGAGGATTTCGCCCGTGTCCGTGGTGATATCCGCCGCCTGGAGATGCAGATTCGGCTGCTCATCCTCCTCGCCCTGGTCGCCATCGCCATGTTCAGCCCGAACTTGGCCGCGTTGCTGAAGTTCGCCAAGTAGCTCCCGGCCCGTCACGATCCTAAGCTCTCCGGCGAACCGGAAGGCTTTTTTGTGGAGTGGGGTTGACTTCAGCCGACGAGTGGGCAAGTGAAGGGTATGGTTAAGCGCGCGGCCGATTGGCTCGAAAAATTCAGCGTAGCCGCCATGGCCGTGGGCGTATTTCAGGAGAAAGTCTTGGGGGTCTTCATCGGGGCGGCCTGCTTGGCTGGCTGCATGTACCTCACCCGGAGGCTCAAATGAACGGCAACCTCGTTTGGATTCTGGCGGCCCTGGTCGCCCTCGGCGTGTTCTTGGTCGGGCTGTACTACGGGAATCATGGGGACAAGCCCAAGCGCCCCGGCGGCTGCTGACTCGCACTTGCCCCGACATTTCGGCCCCGGCTTCGGCTGGGGCCTTCTTTTTTCTTGACACCGGGAGAAATTGGCGCGGGCCGGGTTATAGCTGTCGGCCCGCGCCAATTCCTCAGTATCCCCGCGCCTTGTTTATGTACTGCCTTGCCTGTGCGGGGGCTTTTTCTTGCCACGGCGTGGAATTGTGAGCGGGCGGGATGACCTACTCTACAGTTATCCTATCAATCCAGCCCCGTGCAACACGACGCAAACCCAGGCCAATACTTTTTTGGGCTCTTTCCTCGCGAGGGAGGCAACAGCAAACAGAATCCCAATCAGCGATGTTACTTTGAAAATCCAGCCGAAAGTTTTAGTAAACAGGGTAAGCACGATAATGATGCTTTGTGTGTTGCCACTAGATTCTTTTGAAAGCCACAGAAGAATGGACGCCCCTACAAGAATTTCACCAACAAAGACATACCAGGACACGTTGGCGCATATGCTTTTTCGTATGGCCCACGATTCCTGAACAACTTCATACCCGCAATGCGGACACGCTTCCGCCTTATCCGAAATTTCGTGCCCGCATTCAGGGCATTTCACCAACGCCATTAGCCAACCTCCTTCCATTCTTCGCCAAACCGATACCAACCGCCAGCGGGGCAGGGCAAGCCCTGGCGGAAAGTTTTTTCTTGACTTGGGGAAATTTTCGCGGGCCGGGCTTGACAAGTTATCTAGGAAAGCTTAGAAAGCTAGAAAGGAGGGCGCAAAGGGTGAAAGCTATCAACATAAAGGTTTTCCCTGATGATGTTCATCGGGAAGCGAAAGCCCAGGCGGCAAAGGAGGGGAAGACCCTTCAGGACTGGATAATTGAGGCTGTCAAGGAGAAATTGGAGCGTTCCAAAGAAATCCAGTAACAAAAGCGGCCCCGGCCGGGTGTACCACCACCCAACCAGGGCCTAACCCCAGCACACCTTACGCGGAGGTGCACCATGGCTCAGGCTATTTTATCCGAACCCGTCGTCGCGGGCAATCCCGTGATCCCCGTCGAATCCCTGACCCCCATTCTCTATAAGGACGTTCCCGTTCTGACAACGGCGTTGCTCTCCGGCGTTTACGGGACAACCCAAGGCTGCCTCCGCGAGAACTTCCGGGCAAACCGCGAACGCTTTTTGGATGGGAAGCACTTCTTTAAGGTAACAGGCCAGGAACTTAGGAAATTGCGCGAATGCGTCAGGAATTCTGACGCATCTATTCTTCCTAAGACCGGCGGCGAACTCACCCTTTGGACAGCCCGGGGTGCTGCTCGCCACGCCAAGATGTTGGATACGGACAAGGCCTGGGACGTGTTCGAACTCCTGGAGGAGAACTACTTCAGCCGCCGGCCCGCTCTCGGAGAGCCCACCCCCCCCTCCACCCTCTCCACCTCTTCCCGCCTCTCGATCCAAAACCTGATCGCGGCCAAGGTTTCGCACTACCCCTCGGAGTTGCGCCCCAAGGCGTTCAAGGAAGCCTGGAGCCGGGTGAAGAACAAGTTTCAGGTGGCCAAGTACGAGGAGATTCCCGAGGCGACGTACCCGGACGTGGTGAGCTACATCCTGGCCATGGAGATGAAGCTGGCACTTCCTGCGGCCGAAGCGCCTAAGGCGCTTCCCGAATCGCCCAAGGCCGGCACGATTCAAGAGTACGCTTGGTTCTACCCCAGCCTGCCCGAGACGCCCGACATGTGGCGCCGGCTTTCCTTTCGGGCGGCAGACGCCTTTGAACGGCTTGGCAAGGAACTGGACACCATCAAGGCCGAAGCCTTCCGGGTCTTCCGGGAGCACCGCCGTTCCGGCGTGGCAACCTTCTTCGACGGGGTCATGGGGCCGCACAGGGCCATGTTCGCCATCGCGGACGAACACATGCGCACGGCATATCGGTGCGTCTACGAGGCCCTAGACGGACTGATCGCAGTGCATGCGCTGCTCAAGAGAGGGTAAGGCCATGAGTGACCCACGCACAAACCCCGGAGAAAGCGACCATGTACGCAGTGTACCAGAGCGGCTACAACGTTTACGGGACCGGCAACAGCATGCAGGCCGCCATCGCGGATGCTCGACAATGGATCGACGGCGAGGCCAATGTCGAGACGCCCCGCGCCCGCATCGGCGGCGAAACCATCGGCATCATGTACGTGCGCCCCTGCACGGCGCGCTTGGCCCAGGCCGTGCGCGACCACGGCGGCGACGTGGCCTACGAAATCAACGACGACGGTGCCCTCGACCTCGCCAACTGACGGAGGCGCGCCATGCAGTTTCTGACGTTCCAACTGTTCGCGCCCCTGGCCGCCATGGGGCGCGAGGCCTGCGGCGAAATCCGGCCGAGCGCCAAAATCCCACGCACCTCCCAGCTCGTCGGCCTGTTCGGCTGTTGCCTGGGCATTGGTCGCGACCGCCGGCAGGATCTGGCGGCCATGGCCGACGCCATGGGCCTGTGCGTCATGGCCGTTAACCCGGCCGCGCCGCCCATGCTCGACTACCACACCATCCAGATTCCGGCCGAGGGCAAGGATTTGACACCGCTTTTCACCCGCGCGGACGAGCTGGCGGCCTACACGCGGCAAAATCGCCGTCGCCCACCGAGTATGCGCCCCTATCCCATCACGTCGCGCCGCGGATACGTGCAAAACGCGCCGTTTGTAGTGGCCGTCTGGCCCACGGGCCCGGCCACGCCCGGCCTCGAGGACCTAGCCAACGCCATGCGCCGGCCTCGCTGGATTCCGTTTTTCGGCCGCAAATCCTGCGCCCTGGCCGTGCCCCTCGCGCCACGGATCGAGGAACACGATACCCCCGTGGCAGCCCTGCGCGCCTACCCCCTCGACGCGCATTTGCGCCGGGATTGGGGCGGCAGATACTATCCCGACAACCGGCCACAATTCTGGTTGCGCGAAACGCTCCTCGACGCGTTCGCATTTACAGCGGACGACGAGCATGGATCCACTCTGGCCGGCTGGAGCCTCCCGACTGGCCAGGGGCGTAATTTTCGGGAGGAAACCTGGAGGCGCATCAATGCCTGACGTTACCTTCTCTCCCCGTGCCGCCGCCACGCAGGCCGGCACGACAGCCATGCGCGTGCGTCGCTTGTGCGAGACAGGAAAAATCCCGGGAGCCTTCAAAGACGTGCGTGGGCACTGGTGCGTCCCGGCCGCCTCAATCGGCCACATCACCCCGGCCGAGCGCGAGGCATACAGCGAGTGGACGCAGCACGAAATCGCGCTGCTCGGCACAGACACCGACGCCCGCGTCGGCCGGCAGATTGGCCGCAGCTCTGAGGCCGTACGCGACATGCGCAACCGCAACAGTGTCGAGCCGTTTCCGGTTGGCAACGGCGTCGTGATCGAGCAACAGATTCCGCGCATGACGTCGGAGCGGTTGCGCGAATTGCAAAAACTGATTAACGAGACGCTACAGGCCCGCGCAGGAAAATGACCTCTCGTTCCCCGCAATTGCGGGGATGTCCCGTTTGTACACACAGCGCCAAAATTTAAGCCAATTATGTTCCCCGCTTATGCGGGGGTGCCACGGCAAAAACGCCCTCTGTGCTGGACCAAATACAAAGGGCCGACTCCCGCCGGCCCCCGTTATTTCTTCCTCTTCTGCTCGAACTGCTTCTGGATCGCCGGGAACATCGCACGTTCGATCCGCTTGACCTTCTCGTAGTCCCTTCGGCATCCTCCCATCGCCGTTGTCAACTCGACCATGGAGAGGGATGGTATGTGCAATGGCACTGCCATCATCCCCGCAGCGACGGGCCGATCAAACTCGTCAAGCGCAGACCACACCTCCCAGGCAAGCACATTGTCAACGTGCAACTCGACGTCACACTGCCGCAGGCAGGTATCGCAGGGCGGGGCCTCGTTCGCCTCGGCAAAGAGCTTTTCACACTCTTCGCGCGAGACGATCGACGCCCCCGGCTCGTGGGCCCTGCACCAGTCTACGAGTTTTTTTCGGCCACCTCGGCTTCGACGGCGTCGGCCGCGCCGGCATCGGCCAGCACGGAAAACATGAGGGCCGCACCGGCGGTGGTGTGGCAAAGAGCCACCATGTTTTCGGTGGAATAGGGGATGTAGCCATTGCGCCCGGGCAGCTTTTCCCAGCCCAGGACGACGCGCACGCACTTATCTTCGAGATGCTTGATGGGGTCCGCGATGATGTTGCGCTTCGTCTGGCGGTCGTAGGAAATGTAGGTCTTGTCGAACGCCAGTTCCTCATCGGACGCCATGGGGCGGACGTGAAAGATCGCGCCCGGCGCTTCCGGGACGCGGATGAAACGTTCGGGATTTTTCTCCAGCGAGAAGATGATGGCCATGATTCTTGATCCCCTTCCCCCGTATTTTGCGAGTCGGAAGCGGCCGGGGATTCCGCTTGTCGGGCGCGCGCCCTATCCGACTCGCAAAAGGTTATTCCAGGCCGATGACCAGGGAATTTTCGCCGATACTGTCCGTAGTCCTGGAGCCGAGAGCCGAGATCTTGGCCTTGATGGCCATGGTCGCGCTGTCACGGCTCAGGGACGGAGACTCGATGGGCGCGCGGGCCATGTAGAGACTGGCCCGATAACCGGGGGCCGAACCGAATTGGATTTCGAGGGCCAACTCGTCCCCGTCGAAGGCCTCCCCGAAACGCAGGGTGTCGGCGGTCCGGAAGTAGGAGTTGAAGTCCATGTTGATGTCGCGGGTTCCGGGGACGACCGTTTCGGGGTAGACGGTTCCGAGCTCGTCGGTCTTATAGTCCTTGGGAACGCCGATGGAGAGCGACGTGGTGCGGATGTTTCCTTTCACGCCGTCGATCAGCACCTTGGTGTCGCGGTTGAGCACGATGTCGCCAATGGGCGTGGCCGGGGGCAGGAACCCCATGATGGAATCCCCGACTTCCCAGCCGCCGGCCGGCACGCCCGGGCTGATGGTGATGGTGTTGGTGCTGGTGTCGATGTCGGTGATGGTAAAACCGCTGGTGCCGTTCGTGGCCCCCTTGGTCTTGTTCTGTATCCTTGCGCCCCTGGAGTAGGCCTTGGCGAATGCCCGGCCATCCGGGAGCTCGACCTTGATGGCGGTTGCGCCCTCGGCGGCGGCTACGGCAAGCTGCCCGATGGCGGCAAACCCCATGCGTGTTCCCTGGCCCTTGAACGAGAACAGCACGCCGTCTTCGTTTTTGATATCCACCGTACAGGCGTTGATGGTCGCCCCGGCCACGAACTGGAGGAACCAGTCGGTCATCTGCCAGTACGTGAACTTTTCCGCAGAGGGGTCTTGCTGGTAGACCTGGGTGAGCAGGGTGATTGCGGCGCCATCCACAGCCGCGGCGGCCACGGTCGAGTTGTAGGCTCGGGTGCAGCCGGTGAACGCGACTCCGGTGTTGCCGGTGTAGCGGATGGTTTCGGTGCCGATGCGGATCACGCCGACCGGCGGGAACGTGCCGTCCGCCGCCTCGTAGGGGATGCTCGTGACGGCATCGGTGATGTCCCCGTTGACCGTCGCGGTCAGGCCGGTAACGAACTTTCCCTGGAGGGCCCGGAGGAGGGCATGCCCCTGGGGCAGGACGCCGACGCCTCCCAAGCGCAAGTACATGGGGAGCGTCCATTCGGCCGGATCATAACCTCCCGGGAGCTTGTCCAGCTTGTCCAGGGTATCGGCCATTTCCTGGGAGTCGGTCGTCTTCGGGGACTGGTTGATACTCGGATCGCCGGCCGGGCAGACGAAATCGGCGGCAACCGGAAACTCCGGCGTCCCCGGCACCGTCTCCTTCGTCACGAAACAGCGGACGCGTCTGGACAGGTTGATGTCGTTAAAATCGTAGGCCATGGGAGCCTCCTCTATTTTCCGTTTTCGCGGTCGATAATCAGTTGCAGGATTGTTTCCGCCAAAAGCAGTGCGAAGTCGGGGTGTTCCGTATCCACGATGATCGGCACGGAAACCTTTCTGCCTGGGCCGTACTGCAAGGGCCCTGGCCGGATGAACCCCGGGGGCATCGCCATCGCCTCACTCCCCGACCAACGCCCAGAATGGGCAGGTGGTTGTGTGTTGCTGGTCCGCGCCCCGCACGTCGTTGGTGTTGGTGTAGGGCCTCTCAAAAATGACACCACCGATGTTCTTTTTTCGGAAAAGCGCTTCGACCTGACCGCCGATCCGATCCCCAGCCCGTGTACCCTTGGCGGCCGGGGTAAAAATCTGGACCTTGACCACACCAACGCGTTTGTCGACGCCGTCTTCGCCCTGCTCCATCTCGCTTGTCGGACCAGGAAGAACGTACAGGCACACCCACGGCCGGACGGTGTTCGCCGGGTCCAAGTTGCCGAAGGTGAATGGCGTGGCCGTCCAGTTGGCGTCGAAGTAGACCTCAATGGCCTGGGAGATGGCGTCAGGGGTCATTCTTTCCCCTTGAGCCATGCAACGGCTGTAAAAATCAAAAATAAAAAGACCAGAGCATGGCGAGTGATTCGGAAAAAGGTCAATTGTTCATCAAAGATTTTCCAAAAAACGACATCGACGCCAACACAAAACCCCCAGCGCATTGCCGCGAGGACGACCAGCAAGGGAAGCAACCAGGAAAAGAACCTCATCCGTCAAACCCCAATGCCTTGGCGGCCTCGCGCAGCTTGTCCGTGATCGCGGCCAGGGCCAGGGCCACGAATCCGCTGGGGGCCTGCTGCGAATGGCCTTCTTCAAGCGCCTCGATGTATTCGAGGTTGTTGTAGAGGACGTACAGGTCCGACTGCGGAAGCTTGGAGATGGCCGCGCCAATGTTCGCCTGGATAGCTTCCCGGTAATCCCCCTCGGGCAGTTGCCACGCGCTCCAGTCGGTATCGAGAGCCCAGGAAGCGCGGGCCCGGCCGGTATCTACCGGCGTGCCCTCGGCCACCATGCGCCAGAGGTCGAACAGGACCTTGCGGACCAGCTTGTCGAAATTCTGCTCGTATTCCTCGCCTACGGCGTTCAGCCAGGTGGAAAACTCGGCCGCGTTCCGGGAAACGTTGTCAAAGCCCATGCCCATGGCTACTGCCTCCCCTGGACACGGTAGAGCAGGGGCACGCCGCCCGGGGCCACGGCCTGGCTGGTCACGATGCTCCATTCGACGCCGGCGGCATCGAGCAGTTTGTCCGTGGTGCCCGGCGAGACGCCGAGGCCGGACGCGGCGACGGTGAATTGCTGGTCGCCGGACTTAATGCGCGTGCCATCCACAAGGGCGGCGCGGTAGCCGCTGGCCATGGCGTAGCCCGGGAAGTCCTGGGCGACGAGCGAGGCCGCCGCCCCTGATTCGGCGTCGGCTGGCATGGTGCCACGATAGCCGCGGGTACATCCGGTCAGCGTCGTTCCATCCAGGGCCGCATAAAAGATGGTTTCATCGCCGAGGGTGACGACGCCGTTGGTGACGGCCCATGTGCCGGACAGGTTCGCCAAGGGAATGGACGTGTCGGCGGCCGTGACCGAAGCGGCCAGGGCAGCGGACGGCGTTTCGTTCTCGCCGCTCACAGGGTTGTAGCGCTCGACCACGGGCCGGCGGATGGTGATGGCTTGGCCGTTTTCGGCGAAGTCGGGGAGGATGGCGGCGGCTTCGGCTGCGTAGTCCATGGCCTACTCCGACTCCACGAAGTCGCACGGCGGCGTCTCATCGAACCGCACGGCCTTGATGGTGGCGCGTCCCTCGACAAGTGCCCGGGTGATCCGGTGCCAGCCATCCATGACAAAGCCCTCGGCGTCGAGGATGATGGGGCAATTCATGTCGGCGGCCATGACCCGCTTCATGTGCGCGGCAAGATCAACGGCCGACTCGATCGGGTTCCAAACGTGCTGGCCGACGAAAAGCGCCACAAGCGGGAGATCGAAAGGTTTGAGCGTCTTGGTCCGGTCGATCAGAATGGAGACAAGCCACACCCTGCTCCCGCTTCGGAATTTGTTCTCGAAGCCGTGGTAGGACTTGAGGGCGACCGGTTTGTATGTGGTCATGTTCATCCCCTCACCAGATCCACGCTGGCGCTCGACTTTAGGAATGGCCGCAGCAACGCCTCGACCGCCTGAAACCGCGTCCCGGCCGGTGCGCCACTGGCGTACTGTGTGGTGATGATGTCCACGCGCTTCATGACGATCTGCCCGCCCCGGGCCAGGTCCGGCAGCATGTCCGTGCCGGCGAGGTAGCGCAGGGCGGCCTCGCATTGGGCCTGGAGGATGGCGTCGGGGATTTCGTTGGAAGGCCAGTAACCGGTGTAGGTCTGACCCATGAGAAAGCCATCTTGGTAATAGCTGCGGGTGCATCCCTGGTTGATCGGAACGCCAACCCGGGGCCAGCAAAGCGGCTGGTTGTATTTGACAGGCGCACCAAGCCAGGAGAGCCCCCAGAGGTAGCCCATGGCGCGAACCAGGGCGGCCTCTTTGGCGGCATCCTCTCCCGTCCAGTCCGATATTGCGCGGAGCGTGAAATAGGCGTCGGCGTAGGCCGTGTCGGCCAACGTCTGCGCCCCCGTCACCCCTGCGCCTGTCTCGACAACCAGAGCCATGGGTTATGCCTTGGCCTCGGCGGCCTGGATCACGGCCAGGATGGCGTCCTTGGTGGTGTTGTCGGCTCCGATGGTGATGCCGCGCTCCTTGGCGTAGGCCCGGAGCTCGTCCAACTTCATGTCGGTCAAGACCTTGGACGTGGGCTCGGCTCCCTCAACTTTGGACAAGCGGCCGGACGCCACTTCGATTTCGGCCATCTTTTCGTCAATCTCGGCGACCAGGGTCTTGTCTTCCTGGACGACGAACGTGTGGCCAAAATGGCTCACGGTGGTGCCGACGTCGGCGTTGGACTTGCGGCCGTTCATCGTGACTTTCATAATTCCCCCGGGAAGGGGCCGCCGAAGCGGCCCAGGCGGTCTAGTCGTTGATCGAGGTGAGGCGGGCAAGGCCGCGCCGGTTGAAGCTGGCGAAGTTGGCGTACTGCTTCACGCGGAAGATCTTGGAGTCCTTCGTCTCCTGCGCGCCGATGGGCTCGACCTGGATGCCGGCGGGAACGCCGTTCGGATGGATGCCAGACACGCCGATCTTCTGGGTGCCGTCGTCGAAGTTCCCGGCCCACACGGAGGTCAGCGCGCCGCCGGTCAGGGCCGCGCCGTTGGCGGTCTCCGCGACGGACAGGTACTCGTTCTTGAAGATCGGAATGCCTTCGTAGCCGATGGTGGTGCGGCCGTCCGGCAGCGTCACGACCCAGTCAGCGGCGGTGCCCCCCAAGGAGCGGAGCAGGGTCTTGTAACTGCGCATGGTGCGCGGGGCCATCATGATCCAGTCCACTTGGCCGTCCTTGGACTTCACGAGGTCAAGGAGCTCGTCCAGCAGGGCGAAAGCGATGGCTTGGCCAGTGCTGGCCGTGGTGTACTGCTCGGAGTCGCACATGGAATGCAGGGAGTTCATGGCCGGGGAAACGCCGGTGCCGGTGGCCATGCCGGTCTGAAACAGACGGCCGATGCTTTTGCCCTTGGAGCTGATTTCGAGGGCGACCTGGTTGACGCCGGCCGACTGCGACTGCGCTTGGACGAGGCCGTCCATCTCGGCGTCACCAATGATCTTGGTGGCGGAAAAAACGGCCTGGTTGAACGTCGCGGCGGCCTTGTTGGTGATGTCCGCGCCAACGGCGTAAAACCCGGCATCCCCGAGGGCATCCTCGCGGTTCACGATGATGGCCTGCCCGTCGTAGCCGGTGAAGGGGAGCAGGGAAAACCACGGGTTGATCGAGATGATGTCCTCGACCACGCCCACCACGATCTGGTTGTTGATGAGCTTTTTCGCTTCGGCAAGCGTCTGGGTGGCCATGTGGCGATCTCCTTAGCGCGAGCGGGCTACGCCATCCCGGCCGCCTTGAGGCCGGCGGCGATCTTGTCCACGCTCGACATGTTTTCGGTGTTTGTGGCCCCGGGGCCCTTGGGCGGCTGCGCGCCGCCCCCGGAAGCGCCGGTGGGCGCATAGCGCTTCGGGCGCTCTTCCTTATAGGTCTTGGCAAAGAAGGTGCTCAGATCGTCGGGGGATGGCTGGCCGTCCTTTCCCAGTACGGTGATTCCCCCGTCTTCTTCCATGCGGAAACGAGGAGCAGTGACGACCATGACGTCCTCGATCTCGTCAGACAGGACGCCGGACTTGAGAGCAGCGTCACGAACCTCGCGGTCAAGATGGAGCTTGCGAAGCAGGGCGTCCTTTTCGGCCAGCTTGCCCTTGAACTCGGCCTCTTTCTTTTCCTGGTCGGCGCGCCACTTCTCGCGGAGTTTGTCGAACTCGCCCTTTTCCTCCATCTGCTTGGTGGCCCGTTCTTCGGCTTCCTTCTTCAGCCGGGCGTATTCCTCGGGGTCCAGGTCTTTGAGCCCTGCCAGCTTCTTCTCGAAGTCGCGGGCGCGGTCGCGCTCCTTTTGCAGGGCCGACTTGAGGCCGGAGGTGTCCTCCAGGCCGTCCACGTCGAGGTGAAACTTCCCGTCTTTCTCGACGTAAAGCGCCTTTTGGCCCTCTTCGAGGCCGTCCAGGGTATCCAGCACGAGTTTTAACGCCATTTTTCGATCCCTCCCGGATCAAGTCGCGGGCATCACGCCGCGCGGCTGCTTTGCAGATGCGACCCACGCTATGAGCCGCCATGGACACGCGCCGCCCCCTGCGTGAGAAAATTTGCTCGGGCTTGGCGATTTCTTGTCCAATGCTAGGGGCCGGGCCGCGCATGGGCCATCATGGGGATGCGAAAAAGCGAGGGAAGGAAGGGGCGGAAATGAAATTTTCTTTGGTGGGTAATAAAAAACTATTGACAAAAGTTTTTACATTGATATTGTATTACCAACGGGGCGGGAATGGCCCGCCGGACAAGCAAAGGAGAAAGAGAATGCGCGATTCGACCAGGGTGTTGATGGACGCGCTAGAAAAGGCAACCGGGATGCCGGTTCTACATGGCAAAGGCGGGTTTTGGATCAAGGGGCACGGGTTTGTGACTATTGCCAAGGCGAGGCGCATGACTGGGGTGCCCGCCCCGGAGCGCCGAGTTAGGGAGCGTGTGCCGGCTTGGGGGGATTACGCAATCATTGCAATGATGAACAGACCAAGGAAAGCAAAAGCCCCCACCGGCGGCAACCGGTAGGGGCTGAAAGTGAAACCAGGGCTTACCCCGATCTCGAGCAAAGAAGAGGGTAGGCCCGCAACCGCCGAAAGGCAAGAGGTGAACGAAATGACCTACCCTCTGAGCAACGAACAACTTGAGCGGATGGCCCCGGCGATTTTCGCGGAAACCCCATGGGACGAAGTATCCGAGCGGTACGTGTTTGTTCCGACCTCGGCCGTGGTGGAGATGTTGCGCCAGGAAGGCTTCGAGCCCGTGCGCGCAATGCAGTCCCGGACCCGCATCGAGGGCAAGCAGGGTTTCACGAAGCACCTGCTCCGGTTCCGGCACCGCGACATGCTCGAGCGTAGCCTGACCCCGGACGACCTGGGGACGCTCATCCCGGAAATCGTCGTGACCAACAGCCACGACCGGGGGAGCGCGTTCAAGGTTGACCTGGGGATTTTCCGCCTGGTTTGCACCAACGGCATGGTGGTTGGCGACCATCTGTGCCCGCCCGTCTCCATTCGCCACTCGGGCCGACCGGACGACGTGATCGACGCCGCTTTCGAGGTGATCGAACACGCGCCGGCCGCCCTGGACGCTGCCCGCGAAATGCGCGCCCTGGCCCTGACCCCGGGCGAGCAGGCGGCTTTCGCCACAGCGGCCCGGGAACTCCGCTGGCCGACCGAGGAAGCGGCGACAGCCCGCGTGGAACCGGAAAGCCTGCTGCGCCCGCGCCGCTGGGACGACAAGGGCAACGACCTGTGGAACGTGCTCAACCGGGCCCAGGAAAACATTCTCAAGGGCGGCGTTAAGGTGCGAGGGGCCGATGGCAAACCGCGCCGGGCGGCGGCCGTGAACTCGGTGGACGGTGACCGCAAGCTGAACAAGGCCCTGTGGACCCTGGCCGAGGAAATGCGCCGGATCAAGGCCGCGTAGCGACCCAAAAGGCCGGGGAGGGGGCGACCTCTCCCTGGCCAGGGAGAAATAGGCCATGCACACACACAACGCCGACAGTAAGCAGGCCATTGGCAAGCAATACGCCAGGGCGTATAAGGCAATAGCCGCCCTGGGCGGAGATGATAGCAAGACGGAAGAGGTTGTCCGGTTCCTGCAAAGCGTAGAAATGCACCATGTGGACACAATCGACGCCTTGTGTCGAGTCCAGTCGGCGCTTATCGGGAATAAGAGCGAATCGGACCGATGGCATAGAGAAATGAACGAGTTTAAGCTGTAAGGATTTTGTTATGGAAATGGAAAAGTCAATTTTCTACACACCGACAATCCTTTTGTCCGACTCTCCAGTGTTTAAAAAAACTGGCAATATCGAGCATGACAAGGCTTTGGCTTGCGCCGATGGTTTGGGCGCCTGGGCTTGGGTTATGGCGGGGAATACTCCCCCGGAATATTTCGGTTGGAACATGGTCAAACTCGGGGAGTTTCTCGGATGCCTCCCGACCGCCGAAAGCCTTTCTGAATACGCGAAGCAAAACGGGTTCCTTTAGCATGCACGACCTTATCACCAAGATTCTCGGGGGCTCCGGCATCGCGCCGGACGCCCCCGGCCCAGACGGACGCCCGGCCGCCTACAAGGTCGCCGAATGGCAGGCCAACGAGTGCGCCACGCTGGCCGACGCCCGGACCTGCCGGGACTACCTGGCTTCTTGGCCGGAAGGCCCCCAAGGCGGCATGCTCCCCGTGACCCGGGTGGCCGTGATTCTCGACCTGACCCGGCAGGCGGTGCAGCAGCAGATTGCCCGGGACTACATTCACGCGGTCAAGGTCGGCAAAACGCACTTCGTACCGCTGGGCGAGGTCGAGCGGTGGAAGCCGGTCAAGGCGGGGAGGCCAAGAGGGGAGTTGCGGACATTTGCCGGGGTGTCTTTCCTCGGGACGACATTCCTTGGGCCGATACCGGCGGGCGGTGGCAAGAAGGATTGTAAGTAGTTTTTAGAATTTTTTATTTGACTCTAAACATGCTTTTATATACTTTACACCCATGGCAACGGTGACATGGACCATGCGGGCCGCCCGCCAATTCAAGAAGCTAGCGAAGCCCGATCAGCAAGCCGTAAACGTGGCGGTGAAAGGGCTGGCCATGTGGCCGGATTGCCATAATGTGAAGGCCCTGACGAACCGGAGCGATTACCGCTTGCGCGTGGGGCGCTACCGGGTGGTATTCACCGTGGACACCAACAAGGCTCCGGTGATCGTGCAGATCGAAGAGGTAAAGAAGCGTGATGAGCACACCTACTGAGCATCAAATCATAATGGGCCCGGACGGGAGCCCCATGTATGTGCTCGTTCCCTATGACCAGTACATGGCCGCCTGCGAGAAGCCCGACGAGAAGGTCATCCTCCCTCACGAGGTCGTGGAACTGGCCGTTGTCGAGGACAAGGGGATTGTCCGGGCCTGGCGCGAACACCTCGGCCTGACTCAGGAAGAGGCGGCCAAGCGCCTGGGCATCACGCAGTCGGCTTATGGCCAGATGGAGCGGCGTAAGGGCGGGCTTCGGTATGCAACGCGGCAGCGGTTGGCCGAGGCGTTTGGGATCGAGCCTGAACAGTTGAGGTTGTAAATTATCCTAGCAGGTATTTTACCAAAGGATCTCTATGAAGACACCATTAGTAGGAAGAATGACGTCCTTTGCTAATGCCCATCCAGACATCGAAAATGTTGAAGTTGAGTATAAACAAACATGGTTTGTTTATGTGCAAAAGCCGGGGGAAAGCGACATAAAAAAACTTACTGGCGTGCATGATATTCAACCTATTATACCATGTTGCAATGAAAAGTGCCATGATGGCGGCCTTAATATCGAAGAAATTATTTCCATTATGGCCGATTCTAAAAAAGCCGAGCTTGTTGACCAAACGCGCCAATGTATGGGGCATGAGGGGCGTAATGCTTATGATTCATGCCCAAACCACTTTAAATATTCGATAAGGATAACATACAAAAAAGACAAAAAGTCATAACCATGAAATTCGACTTCCGCACCCCCTCCCTTCGCAAGCGCATTGCTGCCCGCACGTCGCCGGCCCGGTTCATTCGGCATTCCCTTGGCCTCAAGGCCCCGCGTGGGTGGGGTTGGCTGACGAACCCGAAGAAAGCGGCGTACAACCGGGTCTACAACCGCACGACGGTCGGGTGCTTGCTGCCGATCCTGGGCGCGTTGCTGCTGGTGGCGCTGTTGGGCGGGTGGGCTTTCGCCCAATCCGCCAGCGTCTACGGCCCCTCCGGGGCCTACATGGGCTACGTGGTCGTCACCCCGAGTATGCCGCCCGGGGCGATTCCAGAAGCGACAGCGGCCGGCATTTCGACCGACAACGTCCAGTGCCCGAAGGATTTGCCGAAGGACCAATATCGGCAGTATATGCCGGCGGGGATGGAGCCGGCTCCGGGGTTGGGGATTTGTGAGGGGATGAGGAGGATGGAGAAGTGAAAGCACTTTTGTGGGTTCTTGCGCTGGCAGGCATTGTCAGCGGCGCGCTTTATTATGCGGCAAGCCTTAATGCCTTTGGCGGCATTGGCCTTGTTCTGAAGCATTGGTTCGCCCCAGGCTGAATAGCCCTCAACACACCTTCCCCTCCACCTCCATCCCCGCCAGCCGCTGCCCTCGCTTCGTCTCCTCGATGGCGGCCATGACCAGCGGAAACACCTTCTCGACTTCTTCCGCCGGCATGACCGCCGCATAGTTCGCTGCCGCCCGGGACGCGCCGGACTGACGGAAGAGTCCCACAGCTTGGCGTTCCAGATGGTCGGCCGTGGCGTTGTGGAACGCGGCGATGGCGAGACGTTTGCGGGTGAGGTCGTCATGAGTGGGCATTGGCAAGCGCCTCCAGTTGCTTCAAAGTTCTGGGCTGATAATCCGGCCCCACAAGATCCTGCATCTTGATCCGGCCGTCCTCAAGCAGTTTCACTCGCCCCGGGCCCAGGCTGGTTGACCCTTTCTCCGTGTCGGAGAGGTCGGAAAACCAGTCGTCGGCCGTGGCATAGCGGCCCACGCGCAAGGTCTTGTCCTTGCCACCCTCATGCACGCCCCTGACCAGAATTTCGCCGTCATAGTCCCGCCGACCCCGGATGACCCAGCGGTCAAGCTCCTGCTTCATCTCGTCCATGGGAATGCCGAGCTCGCGCCAGGTGATAGTCTTCGGCAGGCGGATGCAGCGACAACGGGGGTGAATCGGGGTGTCCGGGCCTTCCCCCAGCTTAAACTCGCGGCCATGGAGAGCCAGACAGATGGGGCAAACGCGGTTGTCGCCTGCGGTCATCCACTTCCAGCCCCGGACCACGTCGGCGTTTTGCCGGTAGACCATGTCCCGGGCTTGGTTGTTGGCCGAACTCACAAACGTCCTGCACAACGTCACCGCATCCTGCCGCGCCATCCCGAAGCCATCTTCGACCCGCCGCACCAGCCCGGGATAACCCTCGCCCCGGAGCACGCCCACGTTGATGGCCTGCCGAATCTGCCCCTGGACGCTGCAGGCAAAGCTCCGGTCCACCCATTCCTGGATCAACCGGCCGCCCAATGGTGTTTCCTGGAAGAACGTCCGGAGTTGTGCCGGCGACAGCGCCACGTTGTTCACACCCCTGGCCAGTCCGGCCACGGACAGCGCGCCCACGGTCTCGGTGATCGAGGGCGCCGCAACCGTGACCGACATGGTGGTGAACTGCTGCGTCAGCTCCGAGCGGACATTCGCTCCTGGAGCATCGGCTACGCCTTCTCGCCTTCGGCCTTCTTCCCGCGCCGTTCCCACAGCTTCATGCCCTTCATCTTCTTGCGCCGCTCCCGCACCAGCGACTTGCAGGCCAGGGCCGTGCCCTTCTTGTAGCCGTACTTCTCGCGGTAGGACTCGGGCGTCAGGCCATGGGAGGCGAGATGCTTCTTGGTGAGGATCTTGAATTTCTTGCCGCATTCCAGGCAGACCACGCCGCTTTCGGTGATCGCCTTCTTGGGGTCGACGGCAGGCGGCAGCATGCCTTCGTATCCGTCACCGTTCCCCGTCGTGTGGCCAGCGGCTGCAGCCTGGATGCCGGCGGCCACGTTCTTGATCATCGAGGTGATTTCGTCTTCGGTCATAGGCCGGGCGCTCGCCTGGGCGCGAACGATCTCAATCGCGGACTGCAACGCTTCGTTTATTTCCATTTTGTCCTCCTGCCGGCCCTGTCAGGCCGGGTTGTGGTTTACTTGTTGATTTTATTGCTAAAACGGAACGTCGTCCATTCCCGAGGCCTCGCTCGGGAACGCCGGCCCCGTACCTTCCTCCTGCCTCCCGCCTCCCGACGCCTGCCGGCCGGATGGCGCATCCTGGTCCCTTGGGGCTGGCACGCCACCGGCGCCGCGAGATTCCAGAAACTGCATGTTGCGTATGACGACTTCCGTCGTGTAGCGATCTGTTCCGTCTTGGGCTTGCCATTTTCTTGTCTGCAACTTCCCCTCGACGTAAATGAGCGACCCCTTCTTAAGGCTGTTAGCCATCAACTCGGCTGTTCTCCCCCAGGATTGAAGCCTATGCCATTCCGTTTTTTCGACTTTGTTGCCATCTTTGTCTTTGTATCCCTCGTCAGTCGCAAGCGAAGCAGAACACACGGCTTGTCCTGACTGCGTATAACTCAATTTAGGGTCCTGGCCAAGCCTCCCAATAAGCATAACGCGGTTCAACGATCCGGCCATTATCTTTGCCTCCTGTACCAATTACGGCACTTTTCACGCCATTTACAGTCCTCGACCTCAACCAGCGGCGTAGCCTTCTTCCGTTTGCCATCCCAATACACGGAGCCATTGCATTGGCCTCCGGTCGCACATGGGATGGACGGGCAAACAGAGCAGGGGAGAGGGGAGGTCATGATACCCCCATGCACGGTGACCGTTTCTCGGCGCAAAGCTCCTTGATCCTCCGGGCCCAGACACGATTTTTCTCGGCTTGGGCATCAGGACTCAACGATGGCGCTGGCAGGGCCGGAAGTTCCCGATATGTCGGCACAACCCGCTTCGACGCTTCCAGGATGTCGCAGGACTTCGGGAAGAAACGGCAAGACCGGCGCGCCTCGGGAACGGCCAGCTTGAAAATATCCTGTTCCATCCCGCCAAGATCCTCGATGTAGTCCTCGGCAAGCAACGGTAGCGTTTCCGGGTTCACATCAGGATCGCGGTAATGCAGCGCCAGCCGGCAAAGCGCCTTCGACACGTCTTCCACCGTAATTTTCGCCATTTTCTGCTCCATCCGCCTGTTTCAGTGCCCGGGCCATGCCCTTGAACATTTCCGTCTGTTGCTGCCGTGGGGTGAGATTGGTCGATGCGGGGCTGGCCCTGGTTCTTTCCCTCGGCTTCGGGATTGGATCGAGCCACTTCTTTTTGCCCAGGTACGTCGAGAGGTTCATGGGCACGTCCATGCGCTTCCAGGCGTCGGACTGGCCACGAGCGGTGATATCGTCCACGACGCGGTCCCGAGGAAACCGGAATCGCATCGGCAGGAACACGTTATAGGCGGGGACGGTGTCCACGTAGCCGCCAGCCTCCTGGAAAACGGCCGCAATTTCTTGAAATTCGATGAGGCACTCGTTGAGGTCGGAAACGTTGGCGTTTGGCTGGGCGTCCGGGTCATCCTCCCGGGAAGAAGGCAAAGCGACTCCCGCTTCTCCCCCCTCCGGGGGGTAGGGGGGCTTTTTTATTTCTTCAGCCATTGGGGCAGGAGAAGGAGAAGGGCCTTGGGCTTGAAGCGTTCGTTTACGACCGTTCAACGGTCGTTCAACGGTCGTTAACGACTCGTATTCATCCCTTGAAACCCCTTGTTTCCCTTCCTTAATGAGGCGTGCGTATAGATCTGGATGAGTCTTCGCCATCCGCGAAAGCCTGGATTTGTCGCTCCGGCTGTCCGCTTCGGCGGCCCAGGCGTTATGTTCGCGCCAGTCGTGTAGGCAAAAAGTATCTCCGTCCTGATCCAGCCAGCGCAACGAAACTAACGTTTCAACGAACGTTGATTCGTTACCGGGCCACTTCGCGGCGATCTCGATACCCTCGACATCTTCGCCTTCAAGTCGTCCGTCGGGGTGGTTTTTGGCCGTCCACATCCAAAGGATCTGAAGTGATTTTGGTCCCTGAAGGCCAAGTCTGCGTTCAAGCTTGACCGTCTTAGGGTGGTCCCAAAACTCTGTGGAAAGGCGAATGTCGGTGTTCATGTTTACGGCAACCTCCACTCCCCATCCTGCAGGATCCTGGCGCGGTCCAATCCCCGCTCCCCGATCCGCACGATGGCCTCGTGCATGCGCCCGCCGTCGCCCCAGGCGTCACAGACGGCCAGGATTTTGACGAGCGCGTCAACGGCGGCCAGATGGAGCCGGCACGTCCCCTCGACGCTAAGGTGGGCCGTCCAGGGCTTGCCGCAGACGGAGCAGCGGGGAATGGTCACGCGGCCCATCCTTGCTTTTTCAGACGTTCAATGGCGCGCTCGAAGCCCTTCTTCCACCCACCGTGTCTGGGGCCGCCCAAGGCAGCGACCATGGACACCAGTTTAGCGACGTCTTTCCCAAAGACCCGAGAGGCCTTGCTACGCCCGGTAAACCAATCATGGTCGTTTCCCTTGAGGACCTGCTTCACATCCTCCAGACGTCGCCCACGGCACCCCGGCCGCTGGCGCGCGAAAATAAGGGCCTGCAAGGTCTCGACCGGGACTTCTATCGGCCGGGGCTTGGCCGCCTTGCGCGTCGTCCAGGTCTTGTCAGTGCGGACCATCCATCCGGCCTCGGCCGGGATGTCGTCTTTGGAGCAAACGCCGGGGAGCGTGGCGAAGTAGAAGCGATGGCAATGAGGCAGGTAGGACCGCCACTTTTCGGACCGGATGTCGGAAAGGAAGTCAGGCCGTGTGACCTTGATTTCGTAGATGGCCACGCAAAACCGGGTGTAAGACGGCTTGATGCCAAGCACGTCGGCGCGAGGCGTTTTTTCATCCCGAGCCGACAGCCAGGCAGAGCCAAGTACGACATTGAGGTACGGCAGGACGCCGAGGGATAATCCAAGGTCCTCCGCGAGTGCGTCATGGGTCCAGGCCATCATGATCCCATCCTCCCTGCCAGCCACCCGAGGCCGCGCAGCACCACAACCCCCACATGGGCCATTTCGCGCCGGACGTCGTCCAGGCTGCGCCCATCGTCCCTGTGGTCGTTGATGGCCTGTAGGGCCAACATCCCGGCCGTGGAGACCTCAAGCAGTTCCTCGGCCAGGATCGCACCGATGGCGTCCGGACTGGCTGGGAAGGCAGGGTGCTTGGCGATGGCCTTGTGGTAGGCATGGAGAATAGCGGAGAGGCCCGGGCCCCTGTCGCTTAGGGCGCGTTCGAGGATGCGGACCCTAGAGACAAGTTCCGTGTTTCGCGTCTGCAGATCGGTGATGTGGGCAGATTGGTCGTAGGTCATGATGCGGCTCCTTCCTGGGTCGTGATCTGGAGCCCTGCGCACGGTGTAGGGACAATCTCCACCGGACCGAAAAGGCCTGTTTCCCGTTCGATGCGTGCGGCCGCCATGCGGCAGTATTCCGGTGAGAGCTCGATGCCGACGAACTGACGGCCGAGACGGCGGGCGACCAGGCCAACCGTGCCCGAGCCGAAGAACGGATCAAGGACCGTGCCGCCGTGCGGACAGCCGGCCTTGATGCAGGGTTCGACCAAGGCCGGGGGAAAAGTGGCGAAATGGGCTTCTTTAAAGCCGCTTGCGACGACAGGCCAGACGTTCCTAAGGTTAGCCTTTGTCGCAACATAGGTGTTTCGCCACGTTCCCGCCCTGTTGTTAAATCCTTTTCCTATTCCATCTTCATACATCGGACCAATTTTACCGTCAGTCCGCCCAGCGTGCGCTGTCCTTGTACAGTCATATTTTACCGCGTCGGCGTCGTAGTGGTATTTTTGAGATTTTGAGAATAGAAAAATATGCTCATGCGCAGACGTTGGCCTGTCTTTGACCGCCTCGGGCATCGGATTTAGTTTGTGCCAAATAATGTCCGACCGAAGCCACCAGCCGGAGGCCTGCAGGGCCAGGGCAAGACGCCAGGGTTGGGCGATCATGTCCTTCGGCTTGAGGCCGGGCGTCTTGCCCTGGCCGGTTCCAGTCGTGCGCTTGGCGGCCGCGGCTATCTGCCGAGCGGCACAGGCGTTGCGGCCGGCCAGGATGCCTGACTTCCCCTGCCGGCCCTGGGCCCCCCAAGAGCCGGCGTAGCCGTCGCCCATGTTGAGCCAGAGGGTGCCGTCCGACCTCAAGACCCGCCGCACCTCGGAGAACACGGCGACCATATGGCAAACGAAACAGGACCCGCAGGGCCCGACTCCCTGGGTGGCCAGGACCGACCGGAAGGCGGCCGGCGTGCCGTGCCAGCCGCAGTCCACGCACTCCTCCAGCCCGAGTTGCCCATCCACGCCGTAGTCCCGCAGGCCCCAATACGGGGGCGACGTGACCACGCAGTGCACGGACTCTGCCGGCAACATGCGGAGGACCTCCAGGGAATCGCCCTGGTAGATGCGGCTGGTCAACCCGCCACCCCCATGGTTTCAACAGCTTCCCTCTGGCCCTGCGCTTCTTCAACAGCTTGATCCATCTGTTCCAGAGCACGGCGTAAGCTGTTCCTGATGCGGTCGATTCCGCCATAGGAATTGGCGGCTCCAGCCGTTAAAACGAATTTTATGGCGGACGAAATTTCTTCCGTTGGCGTCCAATGCAGGAGGTCGATGCCGCACAAGTCCTTAATTTCGTTCGCCCGCTCAACCACGCGGCTGTATCGCTCAACTTGCCGTTCTACCTGCCGATCAACCTCTTTCTTATGCTGGTCCCTGATCTTGGCAGTCTCAATCATCACGGCCTTGCGGATGCCCTCTTCGTCCACCTGTCCGGCGCGGCGCAGGAGCGCGGCCATAAACGGCCGGCCCACAGGCTTGGCCTCCCGCTGGGGAGCGGAGACCACCTGTTTGAGCTTTCCCGTTTGGCCAACCTCAAAGAGTCCCCACGTGTCGGGCAACTCTTCCCTTGGGACAATCCCGGCTGGGGCCACAATCCACCAGTAATCGCAATACTGGGAGACCGCCTCCGCCTTGGCGGGGTTCTTCATCTCCGCGCGCCAGTCCGACCGGCTGACCTTGATCTCGAACCCATGCAGGCCCAGGCCCCGTGACGGCCACAGGTTCATAGCCACGGCGTCGGCCCACCGCCGCTGGTTTGCACCTGTCCCGTCTCCAACCTCAAAGAAAAGCGCCCATTCGGGAGAAGTGAAGCGGGTGCGCAAAGCTGTGCGGACGTCTGCGCTGGTCATGACGCGACCTCGCAAACGGCCATATCCGCGCTGTTCGCGCGGCCACTCTCCCGAAGATCAGCGGCGGCACGGGTACCAAACCACACAGTATGGGGCTTCCCGACGCCATTGCCGATAATCTTGTAGCGGGGACCGTCAGCCAATTCGATACGTCGGCCATCGTCGTCGATGCCCCAGGCCGTGTAGCCGTCCTCCAGGCCCATAAGCCTCTCGCACTCCACGGGCATGAGTCGACGTACGGCCTTATGCGTCAGGACATGGGGCTTATCTCCGCCGCCTTTGCTGGCCCTCATGGATGGGCAGCAGTCTCCTGACAGTTCCGCCGTGGCGCCGCCGTTGCGTCCGCGCAGGGAAACAGCAACGGCCGTGGGATTGATTGCCCCGAGCGAGGGGCAAAGGTTTTCGACGCTGGCACATTGCGTTCCGGACAGCCTGGCCGGGAAGGCGATAGCCGGCGGATGAGCTCCGCGCGCCAGAGAATGGCAAGGGTCGCCGGCCTTGGGATTTGACCGGTTCACCCGGGATGTTATTTGTGTGGTGTCAAAGCAGACCGGCACCAGCGGCGTCCCGCGCCCCGTGCCATCCTCGGAAGCGTCAAAGGCCTCACCGCGCAAGGCATGGGCGACGAGTGTATCGCTCTCGAAATCGATCCGGTAAGGAAGGAATAAGGTTATGCGCATCAACCCGATGACCCTGGATGAGCTGGTGGAGGCTTTTGGCCGACCAGTTCTGCCGGAGGATTTGGCCGCATTCCTTGGCGTTGACCCCAGGTCCATGAAAAAGTACGCCCCGATGTGGGGCGGCGTCGAGGTCTTACCCGGACGTCTGCGGTTCTTTGAAAAGTGCATAAAGGAGAGGATTCATGCCGAGTTGCAGCATGAAAAACGGCAAGCGTCGTTGGCGTGGGGCCGTAATGGTAGCCGGCGTCTCCCGAAAAAAGTGGTTCGAGGACGACTCGAAAGCGAGCGAACGGGCGGCGGCAGCCTGGGAAATGGAAACAAAGGAACAGTTGGAGAAGGAACAAGCGGAAGCAGCCAAGGCCGCCGAGCAGATGATCCGTTTGGACTCCTGGACGACACTTAGGTTCTCGACAGAGGCTCTTATGTGCTCGAAAACGCGTGATTCTGAAAAGACGCATGACGAGAAAAAAAGCGTCTTCAAGCGTTTTGTAAAAGCCGCTGGACCGGATGTCTTACTTGAGTCCGTGGATGTGGATTTCGCGGAAACATACCTCGACACTCAGGCAGAGGAGAGGAGCGGGAACGCGGCCAATAAAGACAGGAAGAACCTGTCGTGGGCCTGGGATTGGGCCAAGAAAAGGTTTCGCAAACAAGGTTTTCCCCAAGGTGACAATCCGTTTCGGATGGTGGACCCCTACCCGGAAAATCGCCAACCGCGCTATGTCCCGGCCGAAGAGGACTTTGACAAGGTACTGGCGCTTGTAGATGGGCAAGACAGGGCATTGCTTTTGGCGGCCCTGCATCTGGCGGCCAGGCGAGGCGAACTCTTCCGGCTGCGGTGGACAGACGTAGACTTCACCGGAAACCGCGTTCGGCTGCGGACCAGAAAGACCCGCACAGGTTCCTGGCGTGATGATTGGCTTCCGATGACCATGGAGTTACGCGAGGCCCTGCGGAGTCGCTGGCAAGACAGGAAAGAGCCCGGGGGGCATGTCTTCCTCGTAGAGGGGGAACATCTCGGTCATGGCTTCGAGAACCAGCATGTCGGAAAACCGTTCAAGAGCCGGCAACACTGGCTTGGGAAGTTATGCGATAAGGCCAAAGTCGAGCCGTTTGGTTTCCATGCCATTCGCCATTTGGCCGCCATCATGCTTTACCATGCCGGCTACTCCGTGGCGACGATCCAGGCCATGCTTCGTCACGAGAACGCGGGCACCACGGAAATCTACCTCAAGTGCCTGGGGCTCGACCCGGGCAAGCTACGTGACGCTGTTGAGGACGTCTTCTCCCGAAAGGGAGCGGGCAAGGTCATCGAGTTCAAACCGACCCATGACCCAAAGAAAAATGCCCCCGAAGCTGGCACTTCAGAGGCATTTTGACCCCGCCGCTTGACCCCGGCGGGTATGGAGCAGGTCAGTCTTAACCTAACCTCTTAGAATCGTTTGGCGTCCCCAAGGGGATTTGAACCCCTGTTACCGGCGTGAAAGTGGCAGAGCAGACTCAAACACTTTTTCAAACATCTTCATATTCTTCGATTTTTTTCGTTCAGGACGCTCAAGAAACTCACCACTTTCATGGCGTGATGTGGACAAGCGTGTGGACCAGCTTTTGACCGGCGAAACGACACCCCGCCCTCCGATGCTACCAGCCTGCACGGCCTGCCATTACGATTGACGAACGCGACGATCGGCCAGTACCGTCCCGGCACGTTTCCCGGAAAACATCCTCCGCCCGCGGGGCTGTGCATGCGGCGGTTTCCGCCACGGGCATGGATGCCGCATCTCATCTGACGCAATAATAAAGGCAAGGAACATGGCCTCGCAAGAACAGCATGACAAATTTACCCGAGTGCTTACCGCCCTTGGCGGGAGAGCCGGCAATATACGACTTCGTGAGGAGCTCCGCTGGTCCGAGAGGACCTATGAGAAAGTTCGCGACGAACTCCTAGCATCTGGCCACATCACCAAAGGTCGTGGCCGGGGAGGTTCTGTCTCCCTAGCAAATGGGGCGCTGAAAACCGATGCGGCACAAACCAGATTGGTGGACACCCCCCCACGTGAGACGGCCAAGTCCAAGGAGCGGAGCAGAAAGACCGTTGCTTCGGCCAACGGCAATGGTAAAGGGAACGGGGCAAACGTTGGGCTTGAGGCCGAACTTTTCAAGGCCGCCGACAAACTTCGCGGCAACATGGAGCCCTCCGACTACAAACACGTTGCTCTCGGGCTTATCTTTCTCAAGCACATCTCGGATAGCTTCGAGGCCAAGCACGCGGCCCTGATGGCTGATGATCCGGTCTGCGCCGAAGACCCGGACGAATACCTGGCCGAAAACATCTTCTGGGTGCCCAAGGAAGCCCGCTGGTCGCATCTCAGGGCCAACGCCAAGCAGCCCACTATAGGCAAGGATGTAGACGACGCCATGATGGCTATCGAGACAAAAAACGAAAGTCTAAAAGGCGTGCTACCGAAGGATTATGCCCGTCCCGCCCTCAACAAGGTCATGCTCGGAGAGTTGATTGACCTTATCTCAGGCATAGGTCTGGGGACCAAGGACGGGCAGGCGGCGGACGTCCTGGGCCGGGTCTATGAATATTTTCTCAGCCAGTTCGCCGGATCGGAAGGCAAGCGCGGCGGGGAGTTCTACACGCCCCGTTCCGTGGTGCGGGTGCTTGTCGAGATGCTGGAGCCTTACAAGGGACGCGTTTATGATCCCTGCTGTGGTTCTGGCGGTATGTTCGTCCAGTCCGAAAAGTTCGTGGCCGAGCACGGAGGCCGATTCGGCGATATCGCAATCTATGGTCAGGAGTCGAACTACACTACTTGGCGGCTGTGCAAGATGAACCTAGCTGTCCGCTGCATCGATGCTGATATCCGCTGGAACAGCGAGGGTAGCTTCCACAAGGATGAGCTCAAGGACCTCCGGGCCGACTTCATCCTGGCCAATCCGCCCTTCAACATTTCCGACTGGGGCGGTGAGCGGTTACGAGAGGATGCACGTTGGAAGTTTGGCATCCCTCCTACCAGCAACGCCAACTTTGCTTGGTTGCAACATATCATCCATCACCTCGCCCCCCATGGAACAGCCGGAGTTGTGCTGGCCAACGGGTCCATGTCCTCGAACCAGTCCGGCGAGGGCGACATCCGTAAGGCCATGCTCGAAGCCGATGTGGTGGACTGCATGATAGCCCTACCAGGGCAGCTTTTCTACTCGACACAAATTCCGGCCTGCCTGTGGTTTCTTGCGCGGGATAAGTCAAATGGCTTTACAAAGAATGCGAAGTTACGTGATCGCCGGAGGGAGGTGCTCTTCATCGACACCCGCAAGCTCGGTTATATGGTGGACCGGACCCGGCGAGAGTTCTCGGATGATGACATTGGGAAGATCGCCGGCACCTACCATGCATGGCGCGGGGAGAAGGAGGCAGGGGAATACGGGGATGTCCCTGGCTTTTGCAAGGCAGCTTCCTTGGAAGAGATCAGGGGGCACGGCTATATTCTGACTCCGAGCCGCTACGTCGGTGCTGAGGCGACGGAGGACGATGATGCGCCATTCGAGGAACGGCTTGCTGCCTTGAGAGAAAAACTGCAGAAGCAGTTCGCAGAATCGGATTTGTTGACTGCTACGATCCTGGAGAAGCTGGCGGAGGTCGGCGTCAATGGGTGATTGGCGTAGGAGCACCTGGGGGAAGGAAATCTCGCTGGAGTACGGCAAAGGCCTTCGTGGATACTCCAGCTCCGAGGGGTCTGTCAGAGTCTATGGAGCAAACGGCCCTGTTGGCTGGACGACAACGCCATTAGCACCGGGCCCAGGAATTATACTTGGCAGGAAAGGTGCTTATCGAGGAGTTAACTTTTCAAAAGCCCCATTTTCTGTAATTGATACAGCTTATTACATCCTGCTCAAGGGCGAACTCGATATGCGCTGGGCATATTACGCTATCATTTATTACCAACTTGGCAAAATTGATGACGGATCACCGATCCCCTCGACCACAAGGTCAGCGGTTTATGTGCGGGAACTCAACATTCCGCCATTAGCGGAGCAACGAGCCATAGCCTCCATCCTCGGCGCACTTGACGACAAAATCGACCTCAACCGCCGCATGAACGAAACCCTTGAAGCCATAGCCCGGGTGATCTTCAAAGACTGGTTTGTGGATTTCGGCCCGACGCAGGCCAAGATCGAAGGTCGCGCCCCTTACTTCGCTCAGGATATTTGGGATTTGTTCCCGGCGCTACTGGATGACGAAGGGAAACCGACGGGGTGGAGAAAGGGGACTCTCGCCGACATCTCAACACTCAACCCAGAATCATGGTCAGAACGCAATGCCCCTGATCGTATTAATTACGTTGACTTGGCAAATACAAAATGGGGCACAATAGAAAATATAGTCATGTATGAATGGTGCGATGCGCCAAGTCGTGCTCGAAGAATCCTTCGCCCAGGAGACACTATTGTCGGCACTGTTCGTCCGGGGAATGGCTCATACTCCTTTATCAACGGATCGGATCTTACCGGCAGTACGGGATTTGCTGTCCTCAGACCGGACAACCAACAGCAAAAGTCCATCGTATACTGTGCGGTGACATCACCGGATAACATTCAAAGACTAACGCTTTTGGCCGACGGGGGGGCATATCCGGCGGTTCGACCGGAGATCGTTGCATCAACCGGACTCATCCTGTCGACATCACAGATTTTTTTAGAATTTTCAAGATTGGTTGACCCCCTGCTCATGAGGGTCGAGTCCAACAAAGCAGAGAATGAGACACTTACCCAGACCCGCGACTTCCTCCTCCCCAAACTCATGTCCGGCGAAATCCGAGTAAAGGACGTCGAGAAAATCGTTGGAGAGGCTTCATGACTCCAGATTGGTGTCCAGGCATACGAGATTTTTGCGCACATTGGTCCCATGCGTCTACACTCCAGCAAACGTTTGAGACTCTGGAGCGAGAGTTCGCCGACAACAACGATGCTTGCATAGATGCCGCCAAAGGTATCGTGGAATGCGCCTGCCAAGTCATCATCAACAATCTTGATGATCCACGTCACCCCCTCAAACCTAAAGATGAGCATCCCTCGTTTGGTTCCTGGGTTAGCGCAGCTGTTCGCGTACTTGGACTAAGCGAGGTACGTGACGAAGGTTTTAAAAAACTCATTTCCCAGCATCATAAGCTAACCACAGCACTTGGGACCTTACGAGATGCCGCCGGAACAGTCAGCCACGGCAAAAACGGCTTCATCCACAGATTATCGATGCACCACCGCCGTTCAGCCATGCTTGCTGCAGATGCGATCGTCACCTTCCTGCATGAAGCCTACCTGGAACGTGAGCCAGACCCAGCCCAGACCCTGGAGCCATATGAACGTTTCGTAGCCTCCAACGATCTCATTGACAGCCTTACTGGACTAGACAGGGCCGAGGTCGACGATGAAAGTTGGCTTAGTGTTACCGTTTTGTTGCCAGGAGGTGATGAGATACCCTTGAAAATTCCACCCTCCCAACTGCTTTTCGGTATAGACCGCCAGGCATACAAAGAGGCCTTGAAAGCCTGCCGCAATGTGACCCTCGCCGATATGAAAGACGAGGAGGAAACCTGATGGTCTTTATTTCTGAAGCAATGGTTGAAGAGGCGTTGCTCGCATTGTTTGGAAATCTCGGCTACACAATAACCTCCGACAATAAGATCAGCCCTGACAGCTCATCACCAGAACGGGAAGCTTATTCCGATGTCGTGCTCATGAAGCGGCTGGCGCGGACTGTCGGCAAGCTTAATCCGAACATTCCAGCAGAAGCGCGCCACGACGCTATTAGGGCGCTGCTCTCCACGGAATTCCCCTCCCTTGTGGAGGAAAACCGTCGTCTCCACCGAATGCTTGTCGAAGGTGTGGATGTTGAATTCTATGCCGAGGACGGTACGATTCGTGGCGACAAGGTCCGGTTGATCGACTTTGACAACCCTGACAACAACGACTGGCTGGCTGTCAATCAATTCACGGTGATTGAAAGAAAGGTCAACCGCCGCCCAGACATGGTGGTTTTTGTGAATGGGCTCCCCCTCGGTGTCATCGAACTCAAGAATCCCGGCACTGAAGACGCCACCCTGGAAAGCGCATTTAACCAACTCCAGACCTACAAGAGCCAACTCCCATCCCTTTTCCGCGCCAACAGCGTCCTCGTCACTTCCGATGGCCTCGAAGCCCGCATCGGGTCGCTCACGGCCAATCAGGAACGGTTCATGCCCTGGCGCACCACGGATGGCCAGGATGTCGCACAGAAGGGCTTGCCAGAACTCAGCGTCCTAATCGAGGGGGTTTTCGAAAAAGGCCGGTTCTTGGACCTGCTCCGCGATTTCACGGTCTTCGGAGACACTGGATCAGGCATTGCCAAGATCATCGCCGGCTACCACCAGTACCATGCCGTACGCCACGCCGTGACCAAAACCGTCGAGGCCGCCGCCCCTGAAGGGGATCACAAAGTCGGTGTCATCTGGCACACCCAGGGATCGGGGAAAAGCCTGCTTATGGCCTTCTATGCCGGGCAACTCGTGCGCCACCCCGAACTCGAAAACCCCACCATCGTCGTCATCACCGACCGCAATGACCTGGACGACCAGCTTTTCAACACCTTCTCCCAGTGCCGGGACCTCATCAGGCAAACGCCAATCCAGGCCACTAGTAGGGAGGACTTACAGAGGACGCTTAACCGGGCAGCTGGCGGCGTAATCTTCACGACCATCCAGAAATTTTCGCCGGAGAAAGGCGAGTCCGAATATCCCTTGCTCACAAACCGGCATAACGTGGTGGTCATCGCAGACGAAGCCCACCGCAGCCAATACGGGTTCAAGGCCCATATCACCCAGAAGACGGGCGAGATCGCTTATGGCTTCGCCAAATACCTCCGGGACGCCCTGCCCAACGCCTCCTTCATCGGCTTCACCGGGACGCCAATTGAACAGGACGACGTGAACACCCCGGCGGTCTTCGGCCATTACATCGACATCTACGATATCAGCCGTGCCGTCGAGGACGGGGCCACAGTGCCGCTCTACTATGAGAGCCGTCTGGCCCGCATCGAGCTCCCCCCGGAAGAAAAACCCAGGATCGACGCCGAAATCGAAGACCTCACCGAAGATGATGCCGCTACGGAACAAGAGGCCTTGAAACGGAAATGGTCCACGGTCGAAGCCCTAGTGGGGTCTGAAAATCGCCTCAAACTAGTTGCCCAGGACCTTGTCCGGCATTTCGAGGACCGGGTGGCGGCCATGGATGGCAAGGCCATGGTGGTCTGCATGAGCCGCCGCATCTGTGTTGCCCTCTATAAAGAAATCGTGGACCTGCGGCCGTCTTGGCATAACGACGATGACATGGTCGGCGTGATCAAGGTGGTCATGACCGGTTCCGCCTCCGATCCGGTCCCATGGCAGCCGCATATCGGCAACAAGGCCCGACGAGAACTGCTGGCCAAGCGAACCAAAGACCCGAATGACCCACTGAAGCTGGTGCTCGTGCGCGACATGTGGTTGACCGGCTTCGACGCTCCGTCCATGCACACCATGTATGTCGACAAGCCCATGAGGGGCCATGGCCTCATGCAAGCCATCGCCCGCGTCAACCGGGTCTTCCGGGACAAGCCGGCTGGGCTCATTGTCGACTACATCGGCATCGGCCAGAACCTGAAAAACGCCCTGGGGCAATATTCCGATTCTGACAGGAGGCAGGCAGGCATTGACGAGGCAGAAGCCGTCGCCATCATGATGGAAAAATTTGAAATTGTGACATCGATGTTCCACGGTTTCGACTACCGCCAGGGCCTCATCGGTACCGCCCATGAACGCCTCCGGGTTATGGCCGAAGTTCTTGATTGGATTTTAGAGCAGCAGCACAAGGCCGCCGCGAAGGAGGCCTCAATTGAGGCCAAGAAACAGGCTCACAGGCGCTTCCAGGATGCGGTGCTGGCCCTCTCCAAAGCGTTTGCCCTGGCGGCAGCCAGTGATGACGCGCGGTCCATCCGGGACGAAGTGGCATTTTTCCAGACCATCCGTGCGGTGTTGACTAAAACCGGCACCGGAAGAGGAAAAAACTCGGCTGAACGTGAGTTCGCCGTGCAACAACTCATTGACCGAGCCGTGGCTTCCACCGAGATCGTGGACATCCTCGCCGCAGCCGGCTTGGAGACCCCGGACATATCCATCCTGTCAGACGAGTTCCTGGCCGAAGTGCGACAGATGGAAAAGAAAAATCTTGCCTTAGAAGCGCTCAAAAAGCTCCTTAACGATGAAATCCGGTCCCGCACCCGAACAAACGTAGTGGAGATTAAGAAGTTCTCGGAACGCCTCGAACAGGCCATTGCCCGCTATCACACTAACGCCGTCAGCACCATCGAGGTCATCCAGGAATTGATCAACCTCGCCAAGGATATCCGTGAGGCACGGCGACGGGGGGAAGAAAACGGGCTATCCGAGGACGAGATTGCCTTCTATGATGCTCTGGCCGAGAACCAAAGCGCCGTTGAGGTCATGGGGGACGCCTCCTTGCGCGTAATCGCGCACGAGCTCTTGGCCAGCCTGAAAGGGAGCATCACCGTTGATTGGGCACATAGGGAGAGCGCCCGAGCCCGAATGCGCGTGCTGGTGAAGCGGATTCTTCGAAAGTATGGTTATCCGCCAGACCTCCAGGACGCTGCTATCCAGACGGTCCTTCAGCAGGCCGAGGTGTTGTCGGCGCAGTGGGCCACGTAGCCGCCGGTTACAACCATAATCCGAACACAAAGGGCCTCAAGACACCCCGCCAAAATTTGCGCGGTAGGGCCTTCAACCAGCCTTCTTCCACCATCCTAAGGGCGGAGCTTCTTCATTCCCGGTCCAAAAACCGCTTTTTACCCCCGTGACCAACCCCTTGGCCCAGGGTAACCTTCTGGCAAATTCCTCAATGCCACCAGGGGGTCGCCCCAATGAGCCTCAGAGATGACCAGTTACTCGAGTTGAAGGATGCGATTGTGAACGCCTTCCGCCCCATAGAGAACTTGTTCACGGTCATGGGCAGTGCCTCCGTGGACGAGGGAGGTGAGATGGCTCGGCTCTGCTCGGAAATCGGGCAAGAACTGGCCCGGAGCTTTCGCACCAAGCTCGATGCCGCTTTGGAAAAATTGACGGCCGAGACACGCCAGTCCTGACGTTGCTCGAGATCGCCCCGGCATACTTATTTTGTCACCTTCGCCGATCGCCGGCTTCGACTGTAACGCACTGATTTCATACTAAATAACGCTGAAATGCGTGCGTGGCAATCTGAACCACCCTACCACGACTGACGTTGTCCCGGGGTTCCTTCTTGCCTCTCCCTGATAGCCCTGACCGCGACAACTACTTCGTCCACATTTTCGACGGGTCCCGAGAACATTACAAGCTTGTAATGTTAGGCGCGGCACTGTCAGCAGCCCTAAAAGTATGATGACTGTATCAGTGAAGCATAGCTTGATCGAGACATGTAACAAGCAACAGTACACAGCCTAACATGCCGTTATGACACTGCTTTGTTGTTGCCAGGCTCGAAAGCAATCGCTAGAACGTATTCGCGAGACGGAGACGGCCGCTCCAGCCCGCGACTGGCAGAGGCAACGGTATAAAAACTCTAACACCCTAACAGGGGAGGTTGACTATGGACACTGCGAACAACATTGGAAACCGTGGAAACGTGTTGGAACTCGACTTCGACCTCGGCCTTGGATTTGCCTTGGCAGAAGTCGTGCATCTGTACATCGCCGAGAAGAAGCTCCCGGTCAATTCAGTTCTCACCATCCGCATGGAGGCACCGATCTATGAGGGCCATTACGACGTAGACAACGATGAGGCCTTCAGTGAACTCCACTCCGAGATGGATATCAACCTGCAGATGTGATGGATCAGTCATCCCGCCATCGTAACCGGGGAAAACCTCAATTTATTAACCCCAACCAGGAGGTTGGTATGAACACAAAGAAAACCGGTAACCTTGTTTTTGCACCGGCGCTTAAGCACGCCATGGCTGAGGCATTGCACAGCTTCATTGCAGCTAGCATGATGCCGGCTGGTTCGGTGATTACGCTCAGCATGGAGACCAAGATCGGCGAAGGGCATCATTGCCTTCACAACGTCGAGTCCTTCTACGACCTCTATGAAGCGCTGAACATCAACGTGACGTTATAGCCCAAAGGCCGAAACGTGGGGAGCGGGGTCTCGCCAGCGACGCTTACCAAACCGGCTCCCAGAGACTCAATAAGACCTTAGGTAGAAAAAATGAAAACGCTCCTCGAACTGGCCGCCGAAACGCAGGCGGCGCTTGATGAAATAAAAGCTGACTGTGAACCTCGCTGCTCCCCGCAGGGCCATGACGGCTGCCGCCGTTGCTGGGACCTTGAAACTGAACTTGAACGCCTGATGCGCCTCTATGAGGCTTGCTCGTCCGAAACCTCCGCGTAAGATGCGGCAAACCAAGGGCACTTTCCCACTGCGGGAGGGTGCCCTTTTTTATCCGGCGGCCCTGCTTTGGACGCGCGCATGGCGCGGCAGAGGGGATGGCGAGTCAGGCACTAGCAGAGCGAATGAGCGAGCCTAGCCCCCATGCCGTCACGAACATCGAAAAAGGGCACCGCCCTCAACGTCGAGCCGGGGGCGACAATCGCGGCCACGATGGCCAGGGTGAAGACTGACGCCGCCCTTTTCGCCACACCAGGCTGCTTTCCCGACCGCTCACAGCCACCGGCAGGAGACGGCCCGCAAACCAGGCTAGCGAAAAAATCCGCCCCAAGGACCTTGCCTTCCAGTTGGGGGTGAGTTAGTTTCAAATGAAATTACTTCCAAGGAGGTAGGCCAAGCTAAAAACCGGACGAAGACTGTCACCGTAACTGACCCTGCATTGATCTTCACCACTCCCATCTGTCTCAGTTCCTGACCCTCCATAGTAGTCCCAAAAAGCAGGCCATCCCGGTCGGCTAGGGCTTTTTCACGCAGGATTTGGTCTCCGCTTGCGCCCTTAACGCGCATCCCGGAGCCGCAGACATGGAAGGTTCGCGCACGCCGCGAGCCACGGGAGTTTTTATGAACGGTCAGGCAGTGCCTCGCAACGAGGCCGTTTACGGGTACTACTCGCTTCAAATTGGTGACCATCCGCCGGATGGCTGGTTCGTCCTCTGGACCAAGGCACAAGGCATTTTCCCGTTCCATGCCACGGACATCACCGGCATGGCCCATAAGATTGGCGAGTTGCAGCAGCAGACCGACGTCTACGTGGGCATGGCTCTCCAGAAGACGAAACCCGAACCTGGAAAGCGCGGCACCGGGGCGAACACGGCGGCCATTTGCGGGGTCTGGATCGAAATTGACTGCCAGGAAGGCGTCCACAAGGAGAAGGCCGAGAATCTTCCTACGAAGGAACAGGCTCTCGGCATCCTGAAAGGGCTTCCCGTCATTCCCACGGTTATCATGGACAGCGGCGGCGGCTACCATGCGCATTGGTGGCTCGACGCACCCCTGGTTTTCACCACGGACGACGAACGACAGCATGGACAAGATTTGGTCCGGCGCTTCCAGCAGGCCGTAGCCCACGTTTTCCATCAGCAGGGCTTTAAGGTCGACACCACCTCGGACCTTGCCCGCGTCCTGCGTCCGCCCCACACCTTTAACCATAAGTCCGGTCAGCCTGTCATGGTGACGGTCGTGCACTATGACGCCAGCTTGCGGTACAGCTTCGACTATCTCGACACATGCTGCCCACCTGCCACACCACCAATCCCGACTTCGGTTCTGCCGATGCCCCCAACTCCGGCTGCGGGGCCTTCTGGCTGCCAGGAACTTGTCCAGTATCCACCGGTTGAGCTCCAGCCCATCATCGACGGGTGCCCTTGGCTTCGTCATTGCCGTGACGATGCCGCGACCCTGCCGGAGCCGGAGTGGTTCGCCGCACTTTCCATTGTTGTACGCTGCGTCAACGGGGAACAGCAGGCCCACGCCTTGAGTTCGTCCTACCCTGGCTACTCGGCCATTGAAACTGACGGAAAAATCCGTCATGCACAGGCTGGCGGCCCTCGGACATGTGCCAATATCCACGGAAGCCTGAATGCTGCGGCCTACTGCGCCAACTGTTCCCACCTCCAGAATGGATCGAGCCCCATCACCTTGGGCTTCATCAAGACTAATATCGCGCAGGGAGCCGGCTTCAACATGACTGACGCCGGCAACATGGATGTCTTCGCGAAAGCAAACGCTGCTGATACCCGGTATGTCTGGGTCTGGCAGCTCTGGTTTCTTTTTGACGACGTGCGCTGGCAGGAAGACAAGGTGGGCAGCATCTACCAGAAAGCGATTGCCACCCTGCGGGATTTAGCCGATCAGGCCAAGCAGCTCCTGCCACCCAAGACAGCTGGTTACATCATCGAACATACTCTGAGCAGCGAATCCCGTGCGAGCCTTGGAAACATGTTGGCTCTGGCCAAATCCCATCCCGCGTTGGCTGCCGTGCCGGAGATGTTCGATGCCGACCCCTGGCTACTGAATTTGCCGAATGGGACCATGGACCTGAAGCAGCAGACATTTCGTTCGCATGCCCGGGAAGACATGCTGACCAAGGTGGCCGGTGTCGCGTACGATCCGACGGCGACCTGCCCTCTGTGGCTGGCATTTCTCGTCACGATCATGGCAGGGAATCAGGCCTTGATCGGCTTCCTCCAGCGCTTCGCCGGGTATACGCTGGTCGGTGAAGTCAGCGAGCAAAGTCTGATTCTGCTTTATGGAACAGGGGCGAACGGGAAAAGCGTCTTCCTCGAGATTTTGCGCTTTGTGCTTGGGGAATATGCCATGCAGGCGGACTTCACCACCTTCACGGCAACCAAGGGGCAAAACGTCCGCAACGATATTGCCCGGCTGGTCGGCGCTCGTTTCGTGACGGCCGTGGAGTCCGAGTACGGTCAGCCCTTGGCCGAAGCGGTCATCAAGCAGGTGACGGGCGGCGAGCCGATTGTGGCCCGGTTCCTCTTTAAGGAGTTTTTCCAGTTCTACCCGCAGTTCACGCTCTGGCTGGCCTCCAACCACAAGCCGATCATCAAGGGTGGTGACCACGGCATCTGGCGTCGCATCAAGCTCGTACCTTTCGCAGTGACGATCCCTCCCGAGCAGCAGGACTCTGACCTGCCCAGCAAGCTCAAGGCTGAAGCGCCCGGCATCTTAAACTGGATGTTGGAGGGCAGCCGCGAGTGGCAGCGCCAAGGACTTAATCCGCCGGCCGAGGTCATGGCGGCCGTGTCCGAGTACCGGGGCGAAATGGACATGCTCGCCGAATTCCTCGACGAGAAGTGCGTCCTCGGCCTGGGCGAGAAGGTCAAGGCCAAGGACCTCTATAAGGCCTACCGTGACTTCTGCGAGGCTGAAGGGGAGCTCGTCTTGGGCAAAAAACGCTTCGCCGACCTGCTCCTTCAGCGCGGTTTCCGCAAGGCCAAGATCGGCGACATTATCTGGTCTGGCCTCGGTCTGAAGCAGTCCGCCGCGCCGGCTTCACCCCCGTTTGGACCTGCTGGTGGATGGAATTCTTTACACTAATTGTCGCGCCTCCGGGGTCGCCGCCGTGGTGGCCCCGGAAAAACGGAAAATCGGAAAGAATTTTCAGAGGTGATTTTTGGGGAGGCCGCCCCACACGATGATGTCCCAGGTTGACGGCTCCTTGATCGTCATTGATGACACAGGGGCAGGCCGAGGAAGAGTATCATGGGAAGGACACCGTCCAAAAATTTGCTCCTCAAACTTTTTCCGTTTTTCCGTTTTTCCACCCCTCCCAGGGCCGATCGCATCCTGGCCCCCGGGAGTGTAGGTTCAGCACGCCGCAGGTTCGGGGCAACTTTCGATGCACAAACATTATTCAAACCATATCTCTACTTACATGACAGTCGAAAAACGACCTATTCGATGCTATGCATATTCAAACTTTCCGATAGATATTTATGAACGACAATATTTTGCTATATTTTCAACAAATTCGTGACAAGTTATTTTGTAACATTGGCAATACCAGTCCATAAGTTGGTCGTGTGTGCCTTGAAGTCTCGACAGTCCAGTTCCGATATTGTTCGGATGGATTTGCTACCCAAGCAAAACCAAGGCTAAAAAAACCTCACCTTCTCCGTGAATATCACACTGCGTCGTCCTCATCGAACGCGGATGCCGGAGAAGTGCGTACTCGTCACGGAGCGATCCGGGCGGGGGAGTTGCTGATGCCGAAGCACTGGCCCGTTTTCCACCGGATTAGACCGCTGGCCCATACGTCGGACGAGAACCCGGCCGTTTGAAGTCCGTGGCTCACAAGCCTCAAGGGACGCCACCGAAAGGGGATCGTGCGCGCCTCTGACGTATGCGGCGATTAGGTGCGGGACGGCGCTGACGTGACTGTCGATATAACCAAGGGAAGTCTCTTTGTCCTGCTCCAATAAGAGGAAGCAAAGGCGTGAGGGCCTGAGACATCGAGATGGCTGCGTATCCGTAAGGGATACACCGGAGTGACGCTTCGAAGTGCTAAAAGCTTGCAAACAAAAACAAATTACGAACTTGTTGACCAAATTATATAGTCAAAAAATAGTTCAAAAACCTCCGCAATCGCGGACAATATATCATCTTTAGTGCTTTCAACGGAAAAGTACACCTCAAATGCGTCACTCCGGCGTCGCTGGATGCGGGAAAACCGCCTGTCCAGTGGCAAACGGGGGTCGGAACTGGCAACAGTCCTGGCCTATCGGAAGGCCTCATAGCCGTCGCTCCTACTGGGGCCTCGGCAATGTGGCTGGGACTGTTTCCACAGGGATTCTCCGGCTTCGGCTGGAGCAATCCCTTTTTCTTTTTTCGTAGCACGCCGGCGTCAGGGACCGTGACCACTTCGGCCAAGCCAGGGTATTCTCCCCGTATTTACCCTTTAAATACTGGAGGATGCCAACATGGACGAATTCAATCTGATCTATTCCTACAGCCGTGCCCAGGCCATTGAAGACGGCGTTTTAATCGACGTGACCACCCAGGCGAAGGAAGCCGGATTCAAATTCCACACCGTCGTTACCGACAACCTTTTCCATTCTTACATCCAACCGCCGGCTGGCCTGGAAGGCGAGGGGCAAAGCAGTTCCGGGCGGCTCCACGATCTCTTCATGGTCCTGCGAACGGCCATCCTCGGCAAATCCGCTACGGATTACCTCGAACTTGACGTTCTTTTCCTGATGGCACCCGGTCGCCACGAGGGTGTTCGGATCATCGCCGTCGTCGGTCCTGGTGATCACGGCGAACCGGTCATGACCATCATGCTGCCGGGCGACGATTAATTCGACTGGTCCTATGGGGGGGGTCTTCTCCTGTACAGGGCAGCGGTCACCATTTCCAAAATGATAGCGAGGGCCAGGCTCCCTTTGGGGGTGCCCTCTTCCCTGATCCCATTTGGGGACGCCACTCCCAAGCCCCCGGAGCCCCCTATACTTTCCCATTCCTGGGGTTTTGGGGGCTTCCCCGGGGTTTTCTGTCCCCCAGACCCAAAAGCCCCGGAAATCGCATCCTCGGCCCAAAGCCGCTTTTTCTGGGAGAACAAGTTCGCTGACACATGGTCCAACCTGCTGATTTTGCATGAAAAACGCTCAATCAATGCGCATTTTGACATAATTACGCTATAATTACAGATATTTAATGCAAAACAACCACAAAAGGAGTTCACCATGGCAAAGAAGCCCGAAACTACCGAGACTGAATCCACAAGAATCGAATCTCGGTATCAACCCGGCCTGCTGCGTCAATGCATCTCCGAAAACCTCTCGGCAGACTCCATGATGGAGCGGCTGGGCATCCTGCACAAGCAGACCTTGCGCAAGCACTTGCTTCGACTCATGGCCGAGGACAAGACCTTCTACGACATTGAAGGCCTCTTCCTGCGTGGCAGTAATCTCCCCAAGATCAATCCCAAGGGGAGGCTGACGTTGAACCTGCGCGGTATCATTATCGCTGGCCAGGAGGTACGCGAAGGCGACCTCTTTCAAATCCAGATCGAGGAAGACCGCATTGTCCTCACCCGAGGATAACCCACAACCGAGGGGTCCAGCCGCAAGGCTTGGCCCCTTATCTCTTTGGTGACCTAGACCCGCTGCCGGCTAGCCCGGTGCAAATGATGCGGATTCCCAAAGCCGCTTTCTCCCCAAGAAGCGGCATTGGCCCAGGATTTCCCCAAAAAGCTTTTAGCTTCAAGGAGATACATGGGGTTGAGCCACCGGCCTGAGCCCCCGTGCCATTTTCAAAGATCGGTTTGATCCTTCCCCCAAGAAAATCATGCTTTCCAGGAGGTTGATCCATGAAGGTGCAGCCCATTACCGACTTGCGCCATGTGCGAAGCATCAAGAGACTTCTGGTCGACAGCCCGAGGGACAAGCTCCTGTTTGTCATGGGCGTCAACTCCGGCTTGCGGGTCCAGGACCTGCTGGCTCTCCATGTCTCTGAAATGCGCGGACTGAAGCTCGGTGACCGCATCTCCATCCAGGAGAAGAAGACCGGCAAGCCAAACGTGCTCATCGCAAACAAGGAGATTCTGGCGGCCCTGGAGGAGTACCTCGCCATCGCCCAGCCCGAGGACAGGCACTTCCTGTTTAAAAGCCGCAAGACTTCGAACTCGCCCCTGACAACCCTGTCCGTCACCAAGAAGGTGAAGGCCTGGGCCGCCACCATCAACCTCAAAGGCAACTTTGGCGCGCATACCCTGCGCAAGACTTGGACCTACCACCAGCGTCGTGAATTCGGCGTCTCCTGGGAGGTTCTGGCCAAGCGGCTGAACCATTCCAGCCCATCCGTCACCCGCCGATATCTCGGCATCCAGGACGAGGAGGTGGAACAGGTGCTCATGAATACCTTGTAAGCCAAGGGGGGCTCCGCCCCCTTTTTCCGTCACCATCGTTGATTCAGTAACTCTACACTCAAAAAAAACGAAGGAGGATGATCGAGCAAGAAACGAGGCAAATAAGCGTAGTAAAAATACGACAAAGAAAAATATTTCAATGTACAATTGCTATTTTTCTCGGGTGTGGCAAACCAAAAGCGGGACAAGGTCGATACAATTCCCCGGAGGCTCGCTATGCTACTCGCTGAAAATCTTGGAAACCCGCTCACGCCACAGGAGCTCGCCCGCATCCTTGGCGTATGCACTAATACCGTCCGCAAATACTACACTCGCTGGGGTGGTGTCCAGATCGCCCCGGGAAAAATCCGGTTTTTTGAAAACCGCGTGAAGGAGGCTCTCCATGCCCGCACTGATCAAGAAGTTCAACCCGCCCCGGTGGCGAGCAGCCGTGACCGTCAACGGGAAGCACAAGGAGAAGCAGCTCCCGGACGGCAGCGAAAAGAGCCGCCGCGCCGCCGAGCGTTGGGAAGAGGCCATGCGGAAGAAGCTCAAGACGCCGGAGACGATCGTCACGGACTCGCCGACATTGCTTAACTTATCAAACTCATTCCTGGACTTCGTCAAGGAACGCCAGAGCCGCCAGACGTACGTCGAGAAGTTGGCCGTGATGACACGGACCATCAAACGGTTTGGTCGAGACACCGAAGTCGCGGACATCCAGGTGGCCGACGCCCTGAAGTTTCTGAGCGATCAAAACCGGAATCGCTCCGGCTACGCCGCCAACAAGGAACGCAAGGTCTTGGTCACGGCCTGGGGCTGGGGCAAGAAGTACATGCCCGGCTTCCCGGACGGCCCATGCCCTTTCCAGGTCGTGGATCGGTTCCCGGAGCAGCGCCAGCCTCGGTATGTGCCGCCGGAAGATGACTTTTGGGCGGTCTACGGTGTCACTGAGGGCCAGGACCGTGTCATGCTCCTGACTTTCCTTTTCCTGGCCGCCCGGCGGGGTGAAATCTTCCGGCTCAAATGGACGGACATCGATTTCACCGGAAACACCGTGGTCCTCTGGACGAGAAAGCGTGCCGGAGGCGACCTGGAGGCCGATCCTGTCCCCATGGTTGGCCGGCTCAAGCAGATCTTGCTGGCGTGGTGGGAACACCGCCCGATCAAGTCCGAGTACGTCTTCGTCAACCTCGACGAGACGCCGTTTTGCAAGCAGTACCTGGGACTTCCCTTCACCAACCGACAGCACCTTATGGAGCGGCTGTGCAAGAAGGCCGGCGTCCGTGAGTTTGGCTTCCACGCGATCCGCCACCTGACCGCCAGCATCATGTACCGCGAGGGTCAGCCGGTTTCTGTCATCCAGTCGGTGCTGCGGCACAAATCGCCCCAGACCACGACGCGCTATCTCCAGAGCCTCGGCCTCAAGCAGACCCAGGAGGCCATGGAGGCGGTCATGGGCAACCGTGGCCCCGGCAAGGTCACACCAATCAAGCAGGCCGCCGAAGCCTAAGGACGATCCTTTTCTTGAACCCATAACCGTGGAGGTCCATCATGTCCATGTCCTTGAACGACAAATGCAAAATCGAATCTTTCAAGTCCGTGCTTGAAGAAGCGTCAAATGGTAGCGACAACTTCGCCTACACCAAGAACGACGGCGTTCTCCTGTTCGGATACGGCGTCAACGCAAATCGCAACAAGGCCAATCACACCTGGCTGGACAACGGAGAAAACAAGCCGGAGGCAGATGACATTGAATAGACAGCGGCTTACGCTGACGAGCAAAGGGGGGCTTTACGCCCCCCTTTGCATCACAAGACGTCGGCCGATTTGACGCAGCAACAAAGGGTGGGATGTGGACTAGATGTGGACCAAAGAAAAAGCGGCTTACGTGGATTACGTAAACCGCTGAAATGCTTGGCGTCCCCAAGGGGATTTGAACCCCTGTTACCGGCGTGAAAGGCCGATGTCCTGGACCAGGCTAGACGATGGGGACACAATTATGGTTTTTGGCTGGGGGACTAGGATTCGAACCTAGGTTGATGGAGTCAGAGTCCATAGTCCTGCCGCTAGACGATCCCCCAGCAAGCTCAAGAGCGAACCTATCTACTGCAACGCAGTGCGCCCGTCAAGCATTTTTTGGGGTGCGCCGATTAAGAAGCCTTGGCCAGACGACGGGTCCGCTTTTTCAGCTTGTTGACCTGGCGGCGCAGAATTTCCTTCTGACGACGCGAGTCATCGCCGGAAACCTCGGCCCGCTTGCTCCGCAGCTCCCGCATTTTGGCCTTCATGGACAAAATCTTCGTCTTGTACGGAGAAGCCTTTTCCCCTTCCTCGCCGCCAATACCCAGTACTTCCTTGATCTGGACCAGGAGCTCTTCCTTGCCAAGGCCGGAAGCACCCGTAATCTGAGGAATCTGCTTCACGACCAGCTCGCGCAGTTCCTTGGCGGTCATCTTGTCCAGCGGCTTCTTCAGATCAAGCTGCAATCCTTCGCTCATCATTCGCCTCCACAAAAAGTGTATCGCGCCGTCTTATGCCGTCCCGCCAGCCTTGGTACGGCCACCATGACGGGTCTTGCCGGACGGCTTCGGCCCGGCCTCGAAATACGCAACATACTTGGCATAACATCGCCCAACGGGGCTTTCCGGATCAAAAGTCCCCAAAAGTCTGCCCAGGCCTTCCGGCCGTGTCGGCAGGGGCGTGGAGAAACGCGGGGGGACTCCCCGTAACGCATCCAAGGAAATTTGGCTACCTAGCAGGTCGAACCGCACCTTGTCAAAGGCTTCGTGCCCCAAGGCGGCATTGACCAGGGATAAAATTTCCGGGGCCGCGAACACCATTTCCTGCATGGCCACCGGATCGGTCGCACCGAGCCGGAGTTCCCGGCGGCGATGGCCCAGCGGGCGCACCAGCTCCGCCGTTTCCGGGCCGACGATCCGCTCCCAGCGGCGGCACGTTTCCACGAACGCGCGCCGATGCGCCGCTTCCTTGTCGGCCACGAACCGATCGATGGCTTCGGACAGGCGGTGCAGCATGGTGTACGGATCGATCGGGGCGGCGCGGTGGCACCGCCCCGATTGGTGACTGTTACAGCTTTAGGGCCGTCTTGATGTCGGCCGCGGCGTCGGTGCGTTCCCAGGTGAACTCGGGCCGCTCCCGGCCGAAATGGCCATAGCAGGAGGTCGGCTTGTAGATGGGCCGCTTGAGGTCCAGGCGCTTGGAGATGAAGTAGGGGCGCAGGTCAAAGACCTCGCGCACGGCCCGGGTGAGCTCCTCGTCGGGAATCTCGCTGGTGCCAAGCGAGGTCACGAGCACCGACAACGGCTCGGCCACGCCGATGCAGTAGGCGATCTGGACTTCGCAGCGTTCGGCCGCGCCGCTGGCCACCACGTTTTTGGCCACGTACCGGGCCATGTAGGCGCCGGAGCGGTCCACCTTGGACGGGTCCTTGCCCGAGAAGGCGCCGCCGCCGTGGTTGCCCATGCCGCCGTAGGTGTCCTGGATGATCTTGCGCCCGGTCAGGCCGCAGTCGCCCATGGGGCCGCCGATGACGAACCGGCCGGTGGTGTTGATGTAGATCTTGGTGTTTTTGTCCACCATCTGCTCGGGCAGGGTGTGGAAGATGACTTCCTGGCGCACGGCGTCGGCCAGATCCTGGTACGAGATGTTCTCGTCGTGCTGGCAGGCCACAACCACGTTATCGATGCGCGCGGGCTTTTCGTCGATGTACTCCACAGCCACCTGGGTCTTGCCGTCGGGACGCAGGAAGTCGAGGATCTTGTTCTTGCGCACGTAGGTGAGGCGGCGCGAAAGCTTGTGGGCCCAGTAGATGGGGGCGGGCATGAGGGTTTCGGTCTCGGTGCAGGCAAATCCGAACATCATGCCCTGGTCGCCGGCGCCTTGCTCCTCGGGCTTTTCCCGGGACACGCCCTGGGCGATGTCCGCCGACTGCTTGTCCACGGAGGAGACCACGGCGCAGGTTTCCCAGTCAAAGCCCATGGTCGAGCTGTTGTAGCCGATCTCCTTGACCGTCTCGCGCACGATGGCGGGGAAGTCGGCATAGGCCTTGGTGGTGATTTCCCCGGCAATGAAAGCCAGGCCGGTGGTGACCAGCGTTTCGCAGGCCACGTGCGCATTCGGGTCCTGGGCCAGGATGGCATCCAGGATGCTGTCGGAAATCTGGTCCGCGACTTTGTCCGGGTGCCCTTCGGTCACGGATTCGGAACTGAAAAGATACCGGCCCTTGGCGTTGATCATATGCGGTGTCCTCCCTGTGCCTGCCGCGCGTTATGGCTGGCGGGCGTAGTGTCAAAATGCATAAAGTGTAATTGAAATATAACTATATAGCTTGGCTGAAAAAAAAGTGCAAGCGGCATTGCCACGACATTGCCGTGACGCTGGCGCGGCATTCGCTGGACGGAACCACCCGGCATGAAGGAAGAACCGTGCGCAAAGCCTGGATATTCAGGACCGTGGGGCCACGGCGGCATCGAGCAGCCGGTTGTCGATCAGCCGGGCCCGGGAAAAGCGCACCGCCGTGGCGATCAGTCCGGGGCCGTCCAGGCGCGCAAGCGGCGTCACCCGGTCGGGGTGCACGCACTCCAGGTATTCCACCGTTCCCGAAGGCATATGGGAAGCCCAATATTCCAGGACCTTGCCAGTGATGGCCGCCGTGTCACGTTCGCCGGCGGCGACCAGGTCCGCGGCCAGGGCGAGGCCTTTATGGATGTATGGGGCCTCGGCGCGTTCGGCCGGGGTCAGGTAGACGTTGCGCGAGGAGAGCGCCAGACCGTCGGCTTCGCGCACGATGGGCGCGCCGACGATGGTGACGGGAAAGCCCAGGTCCGCCGTCATGCGCCGGATGATGGCCAACTGCTGCCAGTCCTTCTGGCCGAAGAAGGCGAAGGTCGGGAAGGCGAGCAGGAACAGCTTGGAGACCACGGTGCACACGCCCCGGAAGTGGATCGGCCGCGAGGCCCCGCACAGATGGCGGGCCAGTTCCGGCACCTCCACCCAGGTGGCCGCCCCGGGGGCGTACATGGCCTCGGGCCTGGGCGTAAAGAGCACATCCGCGCCGGCCGCCTCGGCCACGGCCGCGTCGTGTTCCAGGTCCCGGGGGTAGGCTTGCAAGTCCTCGCCGGGGCCGAACTGGGTCGGATTGACGAAGACGCTGACCACGACCTTGTCGGCTTTTTCCCTGGCCAGCCGGATGAGGCTTTCATGGCCGGCGTGCAGATAGCCCATGGTGGGCACGAGCCCCGTGGCCACGTCCCGGCGCAGCCAGTCCCGGCAGCGCGCGCGCAGGATTTCCGGATCGGAGACGATATCCAAGGCACACCTCCCTATACGGTTGTGCGGGCTCTAATCCAAGGTCGGGGGCATGTAAAGCCGGCCATGACATTCGTCCCGCTTGAGGGTAGGGGACCGTAGTGAGGGGCACGCGCCCCATTTCATCTCAAGGAGAGAACCATGACCGGTCGTCGCGCCCTGTATGTTGCGGCGGCGGCGGTGTTCTGCCTGATGGCAGGGCCCGTTTGCGCCGCCCGAACCTCCGCCGATGCGCGGACGGAAACGCCCCCGACGCTTTCCGCCAAGAAGCTGTTGCCGTCGAAGATTCTTTCCGGCCCCAATTACACCATCGACGACAAGGTGAAAAACGACGGCTACATGAACGTCTATACCGTGCATACGAAAAAGGGCGATCTGCGGGTGGAATCCACATCGTTGCTCTATACCCGGTTGCACGAATTGCAGGCCGCGGCGGCCATGGACGACGTCAACAAAGGTGCGGCAATCGGCAAGTCCCTCGGCATGTCCGGCGTCAACGCGGTCAAGGGCGTCTTCAACCTGATCACCAAACCCGGCGAAACGCTTTCCGGCGTGGGCAAAAACTTCACGCGGGCGGAGGCTTCCAGCAAGGAGAAGCGGCCCACCGACGACAAGGGCACCGTGGGCGAACTGCTCGGCTACAACAAGGCCATGCGCGACTGCTCCAAGGCGTACGGCGTCGATCCCTATTCCCGCAACCCCATTTTGCACGAAAGCCTCAAGCGCTTGGCCGGGGCGCAGTTCTTCGGGTCGTTTACGGGTTCGGCCGCCATCCCCGGCGGCGCGGCCCTGATCATGCTGGGCAATACCGGCGCGCCCCAAAGCGCGGTGGACGTGAGCGTTCCGCCCCAGGACCTTTTTACCGCCAACCGGGAACGGCTCAAGGCCATGGGCGCGACCAGCGACACGGCCAACCTGTTCGTGGAAAATCCCCACTTCACGCCCATCGAGCAGACGCGGCTGGTGCTGGCCCTGGACAAGATGACCGGCGTCGGCGACCGCAATCTGTTCATCAACCAGTGCATCCTGACCGACAGCGACGATCTGGCCTGGTTTCGCACCCGCATGGCCGAGCTGTACGCCAACATCAACGCCACGGCCGACAAGCTCGACCATTTCGTCAGGGCCGGCAAGTTTCTCGCCGCCGTCACCAAAAACGGCGGCCTGCTGGTGGCCTATCCCCTGGACTATCTGGCCTGGGCCCCCAGCGTCGCCGGCATATCCCGGGCGTTCGGGGATACGGCCGCCGCCCTCAAGGTGAAAAGCCGGAAATTCATCATCACCGGCGAGGTCAGCCCCCTGGCCGCGCAGGACCTCAAGGCTGCCGGCTGGAGCGTCGACCAGTTGCGCGCGGGCTTGCGTTAGGCAGGAAAGAAGCCGGGGGGAAACCTTTCTTGCAGAAAGGTTCTCCCCCCGGACCCCCTTTCCAAAGACTCTTCCCGATAACAGCCCGTCACCGTTAAAAGTTTTTGGGAGGGGAGAGCGCGAGAGGGG